>JBGQDD010000046.1:0-12176 GCA_041495665.1 Candidatus Acidiferrum sp. | reverse complement strand
GGCAGGACGGGCGCTAAAAGCGATAGTCTAACACAGCCTTGCGCGTCCTCGCCGCCATGGGCAATCCTCGTTCGACCGTCCCCACGCGCCAACCTGATATGCTTCCTTTCAACTGTGATGAAGGCTCATCGACACCATGTCTGACAACCGCAATCCCGAAGCCGCTTGGACCTATCACGACGCCACTAAACATTCCTACACCAGTATCCGCACCAACCCTCATTTCATGGACTGGTCCAACCAGCCGCTGCCGTTCAAGATTTATCCGACGCTCGAGCCCATGCGCTTGCCCGGCGAGGTGCGCCAAACCGGCGTCGCTGCCCTCTCCGCCATCGCCGCGAGTGTCCCTGCCCAGACCAACGCCGCTCCGGATCTTGAAGCCGTGGCCCAACTGCTCTACCTCTCTGCCGGCATCACCCGCAAGAGGCGCTATTCCGGCGGCGAAATCTACTTTCGCGCGGCCGCCTGCACCGGCGCGCTCTATGAAGTCGAGCTCTATCTGGTTTGCGGCGAGCTGGCTAACCTCGAAGCCGGCGTCTACCACTTTGCCCCTGCCGAGTTCGGCCTGCGCCGCCTGCGTGCTGGAGATTTTCGCGGCGTCTTAGTTGAAGCCACGAGCGATGAATCCGCCATCGCCCACACGCCGCTCACCATCGTTTGTACCTGCACCTACTGGCGCAACGCTTGGAAGTATCAGGCTCGCACCTACCGCCATTTCGGCTGGGACAACGGCACTCTGCTCGCCAACCTGCTGGCCGTCGCCTCCGGCCTTGGGCTGCCGGCCAAGGTGGTGTGCGGCTTCGTGGACGCGAACGTCAACCGTCTGCTCGATGTAGATCCCCAGCGTGAAGTGACCTTCTCCCTCGTGGCCCTCGGCCACGTCGCGGCCCTTCCGCCGCCATCCCCTGCGGAAATTTCCCCGCTTCGTCTCGAAACCGTCCCGCTCTCCGAGCTCGAGGTGGATTATCCGCTCATGCGAGAAATGCACGCGGCCTCATCCCTCGATTCGCCCGAGGAAGTGGAAGCTTGGCGCGGCCGCACTCCGATCTCAGATTTTCCTTTGCCTGCTGGACCAATCGTTCAGCTCAATCCTTTGTCCGACGCCGAGATGCCACGCGACCCCATCGAGCAAGTCATCCAGCGCCGCGGCTCCACGCGCAAATTTGCCCGTAGCCCAATCTCCCTGACGCAGCTTTCCACCCTGCTGGACCGCGCCACCCGCGGCGTCCCCGCGGATTTCCTCGATCCGCTTGGAGCCCAGCTCAATGATCTCTACTTGATAGTCCACGCCGTCGAAGGGCTCTCGCCCGGAGCCTACGTCTTCCACCGTAGCCGTGGCGCGCTGGAGTGTCTGAAGCAGGGAAACTTCCGCACCGATGCCGGTTACCTCGGATTGGAGCAGGAGCTGCCCGCGGACGCGGCCGTGGACATCTTTTTCCTCGCGGACTTGCGGCCCATTCTGCAACGCTTCGGCAATCGCGGCTATCGCGCCGTGCAGCTCGAAGCCGGCATCCTCGGCGGCAAGCTGTATCTCGCGGCCTACGCCCAGCGCCTCGGCGCCACCGGCCTCACCTTCTTCGACGACGACGTTACTCGCTTCTTCTCCCCCCACGCCGCAGGCAAGAGCGCCATTTTTCTGGTAGCCCTTGGCCACAGCGCCAAACACAAACCCTAGTGCTCGCACCTGAAATCTTTTTCAATCCTCTGGCCGATCTTCAACACCGCATCAATCAGAATTTGAAAATCCTCTCGCTTGCTACGATGATTCGTAAGTGCGGCGCGCAGCGCGAACTTCCCGCCGAACACGGTGCTGGAAATCACGGCAATTCCTGATTCCTGCAGCCGCATCAGCAATTCCTGGTTGACGATATTTAATGAATCTTCGGCACCATCCGCGGGCCGATACCGGAAACACACCACATTCAACGGCACGTCCGCCAGCAGCTCCAGGTCCGCATGCGATTCGATCAATCCAACCAAGTACCGCGCCTGCGCCACATTCTGTTCAATCAGCTTCGTGAACGCCTTCACACCGTGCGCCTTCAGCGACAGCCATACCTTTAGCGCGCGGAAACTCCGCGTCAGCTCGATCCCGCGATCCGCGAACGGCAGTCCACCCGCGATCACGCCGCGGTCCATGCCCGTCAAATAACTCTGCTTGTGCGCGAACGCGTTTCGATGCGCCGCCGGGTCCCGCACCAGGACGCATCCCACTTCGAAAGGCAGATACATCCACTTGTGCAAATCAAACGCCAGTGAATCCGCTTCCTCGATCCCCTCGACCAGCCCGCGCAACTCCGGTGAAAGCCGCGCCAGCGCTCCGAAGGCTCCATCCACGTGAAACCACAATCCCTCTTCCCGGCAGACCTTCACAATCGCGCGCAAATCGTCAATCGCCCCGGTATTGATGGTTCCGGCGTTGCCGACCACGCAAAACGGCTGCATGCCTTCTTGACGGTCGTTTTCCATCAGCGTACGCAGCGCCGCCACATCCATTCGATAGTCGCGGCCTACTTGCACGCGCCGGAACGCGCTGTTTCCCAGCCCCAGCAGCTCTGCTGCTTTCTGGCACCAACCGTGCGTCTCCGCCGACGCATAAAAAACCAGCCGCGGCCCGCGATAACTCTGCAGTCCGTGCTCGCGAATGTCGAATCCCGCCTTCGCATGCCGCGCCACCGCCAGTCCGATCAAGTTGGCAATGGTCCCTCCGCTCACCAGCACCCCGCTCGTCTCCCGCGGCATTCCCATCAACTCCGCCAGCCACGCCAGCACCTGCTTCTCGACAAGTGCCGGCGCTTGATCGAATCCCGCCATGTGCGGATTCATGGCCGCCGCTAGCATGTCCGCCATCATCGCCAGTGGCGTTCCCGTTCCCTGCACCCAGCCCCAGAATCTCGGGTGGTTGTTGCCGTTCGGATAGGGTCGAATCTTTTCGACGAATTCCGCGTACGCGGCTTCCGCCCCAACCGGCTCCATGGGAAGCGTTTCGTGGAACGACGCACGCACGCTGTCAGGCATCGGCTGCCACACGGGTTGCTCTCGCCGCGTCGCCAGATAATCGATCGTGTCGTCGAGCATCCGGTGTCCCAGCCGGCGAAACCCCTCCCAATCCCGCGGGTCGAGCGTTTCTTCCGGCTCGAGAGTTCTTTCTGCGTTTGGCTTCTCTGCTGGCATGCGGCGGCTCCTGTTTCGAATCGAGCCACCATTCTAGGAGGTGTGCAAACTTTCTTCTATCCGCATTCCACCGTTAAACTTATCTGGTGGCACAGCCAGTCCCGGCCGTGTTCTTACGGGACCGCAGCCATTAGCCCGGCAACGTACACTCCGCCGCTTCGCCCTGCTATTCTTGAAGCGTAACGGGTGGGGGAGTACGACGAACCATGTTTGAGAACCTGACAGAGAAGCTGCAACGCACGTTCAAGAACCTGCGCGGACAGGGCAAGCTCACCGATGAGCACCTGGACACCGCGCTTGCTGAAATCCGAGAAGCTCTGCTCGAAGGTGACGTCAACGTCGGCGTGGCCGATGAACTCCTCGCCAACATCCGAGCGAAAGCAATCGGCAGCGAAGTCATGCTGCAACTTTCGCCCGATCAGCAAGTCGTTAAAGTGGTACGCGACGAGCTTGCCGCAATGCTGGGCAAGCACGCCAAGCCGCTGTTCGCTTCGCGCCCGCCTTCCGTCTGGATGATCGTCGGCCTGCAAGGTTCCGGTAAGACCACCACTACCGGCAAGCTCGCCAAATGGCTTTCGCAGCATGGCCACCGTCCGCTCGTCGTTTCCACCGACGTCTATCGTCCCGCCGCGCGCGAACAGCTCGCGCAAGTGGCAAAAGCCGTTGGCACCGCGGTTTGGCCGGGCTCTGGGACGGACAAGCCGCTCGAAATCGTCAAAGGTGCCATCAAGGAAGCAAAACTTTCCGCCAGCGACGTCGTCCTCGTGGACACCGCCGGCCGCCTGCACATCGACGATGATTTGATGAACGAGCTGAGCAATCTGAAAAAAGAGTTACAGCCCAGCGAAATGCTCTTTATCGCCGATTCCATGCTCGGTCAGGACGCCGTGCGCTCCGCTGGCGAATTCCACAAGCGCCTCGGCCTCACCGGCGTGATTCTCACCAAGCTCGATGGTGACGCTCGCGGCGGCGCCGCGTTGAGCATCGGCAAAGTTACCGGCGCGCCGGTAAAGTTCGTCGGCCTGGGCGAAAAATACGACGCCCTCGAAGCTTTTTATCCCGAGCGCATCGTTTCTCGCGTTCTCGGCATGGGCGACCTCATGTCGCTTATCGAACGCGTCGAGCAGACCGTCGACAAGAAGGCCGCCGCGGAACTGGAACGCAAACTCCGCAAGGAAGATTTCACCCTGGAAGATTTCCGCGATCAGCTCAAACAGATTCGCAAGATGGGTCCGCTCGAAAAGATCGTTGACATGCTCCCCAAGATGGGTCCGCTCCAGAATCTTCCTAAAGATGCGAAGGTCGACGAGGGCCAGCTCACCCGCGTCGAAGCCATCATCAATTCCATGACCAACCAGGAGCGCCGCGATCACAACGTCATCGACGGCAAGCGGCGCAAGCGCATCGCCAAAGGCAGTGGCACGACCGTTCAGGACGTCAACACCGTCCTCAAGCAGTACCTGCAAATGCGCACCATGATGAAGCAGTACGGCGCCATGGCCGCCCGCGCCAAAATGAAAGGCCTCGGCAAACTCGCCGGCCTGTCTTAGTAGCATAGGCTTTAGCCCGCGCGCTTTTAATTTGTTGCTTCGCCCCTTTAGCGGCGAAGATTTTGTTCTTTGAAAATTAAATCTGTAAACTGCAATGCGAGTTGTTCCGGCTCGCGATCGGTTCACGGCGGACTCCGGCGATACTCACCGGAATGGGTTCTTGCGCGGCTCCGCGGTCGTTTATACTTCCAAAGGCGTCACAGCCGACTCATCAGGCCACGAGGCCGACACCACAGCACAGGACTCCTCAAATGCAGCCGTATGATCTGATTGTGATTGGTTCCGGCCCGGGCGGACAGCGCGCCGCCATTCAAGGCGCGAAGGCGGGAAAACGAGTCGCCGTCATCGAAAAGCAGACCGCCATCGGCGGGGTGTGCATCAACACCGGCACCATCCCCAGCAAGACTATGCGCGAAGCGGTGCTGCATCTCTCCGGCTTCTACGACAAGAATTTCTACGGGTCGAACTACAACGTAAAAGAAGACGTGACCATGGCGGACTTGAATTTTCGCGTCCAGCACGTGGTGGAAAACGAAATTGGAGTCACGCAGGATCAACTGATGCGCAACGGCGTCGAGGTGATCCACGGCATCGGCAGCTTTACGGATGCCCACTGCATCCGCGTCGAAAACAGCAATGGTTTCGCAGAATTCGAGGCGGAATATGTGGTCATCGCCACCGGCACCAAGCCGTCCGTAAATCCCAAGGTGCCCATCAACGGCCGGAACATCATCAACAGCGATCAGATCCTCAGCATGTCGCATATACCGAAAACACTGATCGTGGTGGGCGGCGGCGTCATCGGCGTGGAGTACGCCTGCATGTTTGCGACCCTGGGCGTGCGAGTCATCATTGTGGAAAAGCGCCCGCGCCTGCTGGAATTTGCGGACGTGGAAATGGTTGAGGCGCTGACCTATCACATGCGCGACCAGCGGGCCACGCTGCGCCTGACCGAAGAAGTCGAAAGCGTCGAGGAATTGCCCGATGGAAAAGTTGCGGCGAATCTGGTGAGCAAGAAACGCATCATTGGCGACGCGCTGCTCTACGCCGTCGGACGGCAGGGCAACGTCGAGGCGTTGAATCTGTCCGCGGCGGGGATCCAAGCGGACGAACGCGGGCGCATCAAAGTCGATGCGGATTACCGCACGGCCCAACCGCACATCTTTGCCGTCGGTGACGTCATCGGCTTCCCGAGCCTGGCCTCGGTGTCCATGGAGCAGGGCCGCATCGCGGCCGCGCGGGCCTTCAAACTGGATGTGCACACGGATCCCGCTGGCTATCCCTATGGAATTTACACGATTCCGCAGATTTCATTTATTGGGCAGACCGAAGAGCAGCTAACCGATGCTGATGTTCCCTACGAAGTTGGCGTTGCTTACTACCGCGAAATCGCGCGGGGACAGATCACCGGCCACACCGACGGCCGGCTAAAACTGCTCTTTCATCGCGAGACGCTGGAGCTTCTTGGGGTGCACATCTTCGGCGAAGATGCAACCGAACTTCTTCATATCGGCCAGGCTGTCTTTTTGCTGAAGGGCAAGATCACGTATTTCGTTAACACGGTTTTCAACTACCCGACTCTTGCGGAATGCTACAAAGCCGCCGCCTTCAACGGCCTAAACCGCCTCACCTGATTGCACAAGGTCTCAAGAGGCAGGGCGTCGATTGACAATGGAATGCCGAATGAAGAATCACGCCGTGTAATTTCCGAGCTCCCTCTACCGTATTGACTAGGGCTGGTTCCGGTAGCGTCTCAAGTGTGATCGCCAAGCGGTCAACGGCTAGTTTGCGCCACGCGTTTCGCAAGATTAGGTAAAGTATCTGGAGGGGCTTCCTCAGCGCTCATGCTCGCCGTCCGTGACAATTTAGCGCAGTGCTTCAGCGCTCTGCGCGCGCACAAGCTGCGCGCGTCGCTCACGATGCTGGGGCTGACGATGGGGGTGGCCACGTTGATCACGGTCATGACCATCGTGCAGGGCGCGAACGTGTATGTCGAACAGAAGATCGCCAACCTTGGCACAAACGTTTTTCAGATCGCACGAACACCGTTCGCAGTGACCGACTTTAACATCATCATCAAGGCGCTGAAGTTCAAGAAGATTGAGATGGACGATATGCGCGCGATAGCCGAGGGATGCCCCGCGTGCAAAGAGGTGGGCGCCACCGCTAGCGGCAGCGTGCACGCGAGATACGGTAGCAAAGAGATCGCTGACGTGAATTTCTACGGGCAAACGCCAAGTATGGCGGATATTGACACGCGTATCGTCGAATTTGGCCGCTATTTCACCCTAGCGGAAGCTGAGCACCGAGCCGACGTTTGTTTGATCGGCGACACGCTGGTACAGCAGTTATTTCCCGGCACGGATCCCATCGGGAAGAGCATTCGCGTGGGGAACGACGAATTCATGGTCATAGGGGTTATGGAGAAGATCGGCAGCGTGCTTGGACAGGACCAGGATAATTTCATTACGATTCCCTTGCCGGTGTTCCTCCGCATACGAGGAGCACGCACCAGCCT
Organism: Candidatus Acidiferrum sp.; assembly: GCA_041495665.1. Taxonomy (GTDB): domain Bacteria; phylum Acidobacteriota; class Terriglobia; order Acidiferrales; family UBA7541; genus Acidiferrum. Next base: position 4,934 of record JBGQDD010000046.1, on the reverse strand, counting down.
GACGATCAATGTGAAGACTAACACCGGTGAGTTTGAAAAGGCGCAGGACCAGGCAGACCTGGTCCTAAGGGCGCGCCGCCACCTCAGCGGCAAGATGGAGGACGATTTCTTCATTGGCACAAAGGAAAGCTACATGGCCCTGTGGCGCAGCATCAGCTCTGCGTTTTTCGGAGTGTTTATTCTGGTGAGCGCCATATCAGTGGTTATCGGCGGGATCGTCATCATGAACGTGATGCTGGTGAGTGTGAGCCTGCGGCGAAGGGAGATCGGCGTGCGGCGCGCGGTCGGGGCAACGAAGCAAGACATCTTGCGCCAGTTCATGGTGGAGAGCGTGATGCAATGCATCGCCGGAGGAATTGCGGGCATCTCGATGGGATTCCTGGTTGCGCTGGCGATGCGCACGTACACGCCTTTCCCAGCTTCCGTCCAAACCTGGGTGGCGGTCCTGGGAGTATTCCTGAGCTCTGTAGTCGGTTTGTTTTTCGGGATCTATCCGGCGGTGCGCGCTTCCCGGCTGGACCCGGTCGTGGCCCTAAGGTCTGACTGATGACGATTATGACGCTTGCGCAAGCTCGGGAGAATTTTTTTGCTGCACTGGAGACGCTGCGTTCGTCAAAGGTGCGATCGGCGTTAACCGTGCTGGGGATTGTCATTGGCGTGTCGTCGGTGATATCCATGGCGGCGATCATCCAGGGCCTCAACAAGTTCGTGCAAGACAGAGTGGAACGCCTGGGCTCGCGCACTTATTTCATCTCACGATTTCCATTCGGGACAGACCCTTCCCGTTTGCCGGAACGGATTCGATCTCGCAAGTATCTTGAATACAACTACGCCGAATTTGTCCGGGAGGCCGCACCCGACGTGCAGATCGTCACGACGTTTGGCACGCGGGGCTTCTTCTTTGGAGACAGCAACCGCATCGTCAGCGGTGACCGCAGTGTCGAGAAGGTTGTTATACGCGGGGCTGAACCGGAGTATACGGAGGCGATTCCGTTGTTTAGCATCGAGCGCGGCCGCTTCATCAGTACCTTCGACCAGGAACACGCGCGGCCCGTCGTCGTGCTGGGCGCGGCCATCAGCGAATCGCTATTTCCCAACACGGACGCCCTCGGGAAAACCGTGCGGCTCAATGGTGCCGCGTACGAAGTCATCGGCGTGTTTGAGCACGACCAGGGATTGTTCCTCGGCCCGGGCGTGGACATTTTTGTCATTATCCCGCTGAGCAATTTCAAGAAGCAGTACCCAGAAGCCAAAGAGCTGTTTATGGCATTCACCGTACCGGAGAACGTCAACGTCGAAACCTCGCAGGGCGAAGTTATACAAGCATTGCGCCGCCTCCGCCGCATTCCCGCTGGGAAGGAAAATGACTTCGAGCTGAACTCACCGGACTTCCTCAGTAATTTGTGGAACCAGCTCACCGGCGCGCTCGTGATTTTGACGACGGTGATCAGTTCGATAGGACTGCTGGTGGGCGGCATCGGCGTCATGAATATCATGCTCATCTCGGTGACCGAGCGCACCCAGGAAATTGGCGTGCGCAAAGCCATTGGCGCAAGGCGCGCGGATGTCCGGTTGCAATTCTTGTTGGAGGCGGTAGTGCTCACCCTGGTTGGCGGCACCATCGGCATCCTGATCGGGGCTGGAGTATCTGCAACGGTGCGTACACTCGTGCCTTCGATCCCCGCTACACTCTCTTACCTGTGGGTGACGATCGGGTTCGCGATCTCCGTCGGAGTGGGCTTGTTCTTCGGCTATTACCCGGCAAATCTGGCGGCCAATCTTGATCCCATCGCCTGCCTGAGGTACGAGTAAAGAATTTGCGGAAGGAATCCGCCCTGCCCGGAAGCGGATCACTGGTGATCCGGGAATTGGTCAAGAGTTATCCAGCCATGAGAGCGCTTCCAATGGAGTGGTGCGTTCAAAACAAGGCGAATTTCCGCGAGGGTTGAATACGGAACAATCCATATTAATACGATTTGATTTATCGGTTTCATCTGCATTAAAGTGTCTACCGGTCTGACCTAAATCCTAAGGCGCGCCGCAGTCGAGAGGATTGGATTCCGGAAACAAAGGAGTCTCCATGCGACTTTGTTGGAGTGCTTTCGTCATTCTCGCTGTCTTTCTTCTCGCAGCGGTTCCTTCCCATTCGCAAGGCACTGCAAATTCCAGCGAGGGAGCCGGCCCAGGGTACTTCGCAAACTGGTTCAACCGCGTGGATCGGACGCAGGCGAACCAGCCTCATTGGGCGACTCCTCTCGCCACGACGACACCGCGTCTCGAAGAAGAGTTTCGGTTCGACACTCTCTGGCAGACAAACATCAGCGGCATCACAACTCAAAACTATGGGGGCGCAAAGGGACTGGAGCTAATCCCCTCCGAGCGCGTGGAAGTGATTCTCGTGGCCCCGCCCGCCTACCTCGTGCATAACGACAAAGCCGTGCAGGATGGATTTGGTGATTGGGGCTTCCTCGTAAAGTACCGGCTTTTTTCCTCGAATGAAGAACATGGAAAGTACATTTTAACGGCGTTCTTCCAAACGACGCTGCCAACGGGTCAGTACAAGAACGGGGCGACGGACGCGATCATCACGCCTACGATCGCCTATGGGAAGGGTTTCGGAGCTTTCGATATTCAAGGCACTCTGGGGGTGACTTTACCGACGGGCAACGAAGCCAAGATTGGCCGCACGGTTCCGTGGAACAATGCCTTTCAGTATCATCTGAATCGAAAGTTCTGGCCGGAAGTAGAAGTGAACTACGCGCATTTCCAAGATGGCCCGAACAACGGGAAGACGCAAGTTTTCATGACCCCAGGTCTAGTCATCGGAAGAATCCATCTTTGGAAGAGGCTGGCAGTCACCGTCGGAGGGGGAATCCAAATCGCTACGACACACTTTCACAGGAACAATCACAACGGAATTTTTTCGGTGCGCTTCCCGTTTTAGCCGCGGGAACGAAGCACTAAATAGCCCCGAGCCATTTGACCGGGAAGTAGGCGGCCAGGGCATTCGCGAGTTTTTCATCGGCAGTGACCAATTGAGCCTCCGCTTCAAGAGCGAGAACAACATATATGCTGTCGTAAACGCTCCGCCCGTGTTGGACACCTTTCTGGAGAGCTGGATTCAGGAGATTCAAGGAAGGAATCGTTGGAATCTGGTAGTCCAGGAGTGCGGCCAGCGCTGCGCCAGCAGTTTCTTTGGTGCAGCGGCCGCGACGTACGGCCTTCCATAAGACATTCGTCAATTCGACCCAGAAGAAATCCGGAACAATCAGATTTATTTTGCTATCGAGCCACTGTTTCAGAAGATGCAAAGCTTCGCCGCTAAACGGCTCATCCGCGCCGGGTAGTACCCACTTGGCGGCAACACTGGCATCCACGACAAATATGTTCACCGCTCGCGGTCCTCACGGATCATTTCCTCAGTTGAAGGGAACGGACCGGGAGCCGGGGAAGGTGTAAACCGTAATTGTTCAAGCTTCTTGAGAAATCCCCGCCGGGCCTTGAGTGTTTTCTTAGTGGGGATATTTAGTTCCAGGAGCAGCAGGACCTCGGCGGCGATGGAACGGCGCTGGCTGCGAGCGCGCTTGCGGAGGGCATCGTAGAGGTCATCCGGGACGTTTTCGACGTAAAGAGTGGCCATAGGAACCTCCTTGGAAAAATCTATGGAAATGCTAGGGGATTACTAGGCCGTTGTCAAGCGGGGGGATTTTGCGGAGTACCGCTGGACCAGGGCGCCCCGGCGTGGACTCACACTCTGCCATTGCCGCGAGGAGCGGCAGCAAGCTACAATGGATCGGTTCAGGAGGACTGACTTAGTGTTAACGATTCGGCTGTCAAGGATTGGCAAAAAGAAGAAGCCCTTTTACCGTGTGGTGGTCATCGAGAGGACCCGGCCGCGGGACGGTCGCGTGAAGGAAGCGGTGGGCACGTACGATCCGCTGAAGAAGCCGGCGGAGATCAAACTCGACGCGGAACGCATCAAGTATTGGATGGGACTGGGCGCGCAGCCCAGCGATACCGTGCGCAGCTTCCTTAAGCAGCAGAAGATCGCGTAGTCTCAGCGCCTTCCTGAAATTTGCGCGTCCCCGGTTTCGCCAGGGGCGCCATTCCCAGGTACCCTATATGAAGGAACTGGTCGAATCCATCGCCAAGGCCCTCGTGGATCATCCCGAGGACGTGAAGGTGAGCACTGTCGAGGGGTCGCAAGTCACCGTGCTTGAACTGCGGGTGCATCCCGAAGATCTAGGCAAAGTGATCGGGCGGCAGGGGCGGACGGCCAAAGCGATTCGAACGCTGCTTGGCGCGTCTGGGATGAAGCTGCACAAGCGGTTTACGTTGGAAATTCTTGAAGACTGACCGCTTGGCGGTCATGCTTTCCGTTGACCGCTCGGCGGTCCTACTTCCCATTGAGCCCTGAAACTCCACGCTGGGTCCTGGTTGCGCGCATCCTGCGGGCGCGCGGCAATAAGGGCGAAGTCGCCGCTGAAATCCTGACTGATTTTCCGGAACGCCTCACACGATTGCAGGAAATTTTTGTAGGGCCTGCTGATGGCAAGTCTGAGCCGCGGCGCATGTCGCTGAAATCTTGCTGGCTCAGCCAGAATCATCGCGGGCAGGCGGTTTTTCATTTTGCAGGCGCCGATTCCATCACGGAAGCGGATAAATTCCGCGGGCTCGAGGTGCTGCTCCCGTTTGAACAGCGCGTGACTCTGTCCGCGGGTCAGTATTTCGTAGCGGACCTGATCGGCTGTTCCGTGTTTGAAAATCCCGCCTCGTCCCCGATCGTTTCTTCATCGCCGTGTTCGCTAGCCGAAGCGCCGTCTCTTCTCGGGACGGTCCGCGATGTGCAATTTCCTGGGGAAGAGATTTCCGGGACGCCGCTCCTGGAAGTGGAAACATCACGCGGTGAAATTCTGATTCCCTTGGCCGTCGAT
>JBGQDD010000045.1:0-12271 GCA_041495665.1 Candidatus Acidiferrum sp. | reverse complement strand
GCCATTCTGACTTTGCGTGCCGGCGAACTAGATTTGGGTCTCTGGATTATCAAGACCACCGGAAATCCGGACGCCGTTCTCGCCATCGACGAATTCATTTTGAATCACCAGGACAATTGGTTCATTCGAGAAGTGCTGGGAATGATGCGGCGGACGTTTGCGCGGATCGATGTCACCTCCCGTTCCATCTATGCAATCGTTGAACCTGGATCCTGCTTTGCCGGCACGCTCCTCGAATTGGCGCTCGCTGCCGACCGCGTCTACATGCGCGATACGCAGGAAAACGGAAGTGTCGCAACGATGACGCTTTCGAAAATGAACTTCGGGCCGCTGCCGATGGTGAACAAACTTTCTCGGATGGCAGCGCGCTTCTACGGCGATGAGGCACAGCTGGGGACGCTGCGTGGCGCGATTGGAAAAAAACTTTCAGCGCGTGAAGCGCTCGACGCGGGCCTGGTTACCACCGCGCCGGATGATCTCGACTGGGAAGACGAAATCCGCCAAGCCATTGAATCACGTGCCGCCCAATCGCCCGATGCCCTAACGGGACTCGAAGCGAATCTGCGCTTTGGACCGGCGGAGACGCTGGAGACGCGCATCTTCGGCCGTCTCTCCGCATGGCAAAACTGGATTTTCATTCGCCCGAACGCCGTGGGTGCGACCGGTGCCCTGAAGGTTTATGGAACTGGAGCGCCGGTGAAATTCAACTGGGAGAGAGTTTAAAAGACGGGCTCGTGTCTGTACTTCTGAGGAGATCGTAATGATTAATTACACGGAAAAAATCCCGAATAACGTCGATTTGGGCAGAGACCGTGTCCTGCAGCGCGCCCTCGAGCATTGGCAGCCCGCGTACATGGGTTGGTGGTATGACATGGGACCGAACGAAAGCCACAACTATGAAGTGTACCTGCGAACGGCGATCAGCGTGGAACCCGACGGCTGGGCGCAGTTCGGCTATGTGAAGATGCCGGATTACCGCTGGGGCATTTTCCTGCAGCCGCGCGACGAAAAACGCGAAGTGAATTTCGGCCTGCACAAAGGCCAACCGTCCTGGCAAGAGGTGCCGGGCGAGTACCGCTCGACTCTGCGCCGTGTGATCGTGACGCAGGGAGACACCGAACCAGCATCGGTGGAACAGCAGCGTATGCTCGGATCATCTTGTCCGTCTATGTACGATTTGCGAAATATTTTCCAGGTGAACGTCGAAGAGGGGCGTCACCTGTGGGCCATGGTTTATTTGCTGCACCGCTACTTCGGACGCGATGGCCGCGAGGAAGCCGAATCTCTGCTCGCGCGGCGATCCGGAGACGCCGATAACCCGCGCATTCTGGGCGCATTCAATGAGGCGACGCCGGATTGGCTCGCGTTCTACATGTTCACGTTTTTCACCGACCGCGATGGCAAATTCCAACTCTGCGCCCTGGCGGAATCCGGCTTCGATCCGCTGGCGCGAACCTGCCGGTTTATGCTGACCGAGGAAGCGCACCACATGTTCATCGGGGAGACGGGTGTGAGCCGCATCATTCAGCGGACTTGCGAAGTGATGAAGGAAAACAAAGTCGAGGACCCCTCGGATGTGCGGGCGCTTGGCGTGATCGATTTGCAGACGATCCAGAGGTACTTGAACTTTCACTACAGCGTAACCCTTGACCTCTATGGCTCGGATGTCTCTTCCAACGCGGCGAATTATTACACCAACGGCTTGAAGGGACGCTTCGAGGAAACCAAGATCAATGATGACCACGTGCTGAGCGAAGCCCTCTATCCCGTTTCCGAAGTGATTGGCGGCAAGATCGTTCAGAAGGAAGTGTCCGCGTTGACTGCGCTGAACGAACGCTTGCGCGACGACTACATTCGTGAAATCGAGTCTGGGATTAGCCGCTGGCAGCGCGCCATCGATAAAGTTGGTATTCCATTCCGCCTAACGCTGCCGCACAAAGGCTTTCACCGCGCGATCGGCAATTTCGCGGGGCACTTTATCAGCCTCGATGGCGAAGTTCTGAGCGAGGAGGCCTGGAAGAAACATCAATTCAAGTGGCTGCCGAGTCCGCAGGATCATGCCTTCGTGCAATCGCTCATGAGCGGGCGCGTCGTGGAGCCGGGCAAATTTGCGAATTGGATTGCTCCGCCGGCGCGCGGAATCAACAATCAACCGCTACACTTTGAATACGTTCGTTTCAATTGATTTCGGAACCGCCTGAAAAGCACGGGGCATGGCTTGCCAGAACTCTCGCGGCACGCACAAGTAAAGGTGATCTACAAGATGCCAAAGGTCGTTTATGTTTCGCCCGCGGGTGATGCCCGGGAGATCGATGTGCCCGCCGGCACGACCGTAATGGCCGCGGCGCTAAAGAATGGGATTGACGGAATCGTTGCTGAATGCGGCGGCGTGTGCATGTGCTCGACGTGCCATGTTTTCGTGGACGAGAAATTCTTCGACCAGCTCCCTCCCGCGCAAGATACGGAGGAAGCCGTGCTCGAGATTTCCGCGGTCGAGCGGCAGCCTACGAGCCGCTTGAGTTGTCAGATCAAAGTCACTGACAACCTTGATGGCCTGATTGTTCGGCTGCCGCTGAAACAAAGGTAATGAAGAATGGCACCGTCATTATCGGCTCGGGCCAAGCTGGTTTCCAGACGGCGGCGTCCTTGCGAACGGAAGGTTACGAGGAAAAGATAACGCTGATCGGCGAGGAGCCGCACATCCCTTACCAGCGGCCGCCCCTTTCGAAAGGCTTTCCGTTGGGCACGCAGGACTTCGAAAGCATCGAATTGCGCCCAGAGCAGTTTTATCAGGACCACCAGATCGATCTGCTCGCTGGCGAGAAAGTAGCCGCGATTGAGGGAGCAGCAAGGCAGGTGAAACTCGAATCCGGCAGACTTTTTCCTTACGAGAAACTCGTGCTCGCCGTCGGCGCCCGCAATCGCACGCTGTCTCTCAAAGGCGCGGAGCTTGATGGGGTCCTTTATCTGCGTTCGCTCGATGAAGCAGTGGTTGTGAAAGACCGGCTGAAGAACGCGCAGAATATTGTCGTAATTGGCGGAGGGTTCATCGGCCTCGAACTCGCCGCGGTGGCTTGCTCGCTTGGAAAATCCGTGACCGTCCTGGAAGCGCTTCCACGGCTTATGCCGAGAGTGGTCGCTCCGCTCATCTCGGACTTCTATCGAGAGCTGCATAAAAGCAAAGGTGTAAAGGTCGTGTGTGGCGCGTCGGTTTCGGAAATGGAAGGCTTGGGCGGAAAGGTGCGAGGAGTTTTGCTGACTGACGGCACTCAATACTCGGCCGACTTGGTGTTGATCGGCGTCGGCGTCGTGCCGAATATCGAACTCGCCCAGAATGCGGGGCTTCGCATAGCGAATGGCATCGCTGTGAATGAGTATTTGCACACCAACAACGAAAACATTTTTGCCATTGGAGATTGCGCCGAGCATCCATGCGTGTTTGCAAATGCTAGGATCAGGCTGGAATCCGTGCAGAATGCGGCCGACCAGGCGCAATGCGTCGCCGCCACAATTGCAGGGCGGCGAAACGTTTATCGAGCGTTGCCGTGGTTCTGGACGGATCAGTTCGACGTCAAGCTGCAGATGGCCGGCATCTCTCACGGACACGACTGCGTCGTAGCGCGCGGCAATGCCGAGAGCAGAAAGCTTTCCGTTTTTTATTTCAAAGCAGGCCGCCTCATCGCAATCGACTCGATTAATCGGCCGCTTGACCATATGATGGGGCGTAAATTGATCGCCAACCGCGTACAATTAACGCCCGAGCAGGCTGCGGATGAGAGCGTTGATTTGAAAAAAATGGCGAGCTCGAGCGGGACGGCACACAGCTAGCAAGTTCGGTCGGATGAATCAATTCCGGACCAGCGACACGTTTCGAATCCAGTGAAGGACGGGACATCTTTGGAACCGATCATCGACATTCACGTTCACATCATGCCGTATCACATGGTGAAGCCGTCAGCACTGGCTTTGATCAAGCATGGGCGCAAGGACTATGCCGACGTGGAAAGATATTCGGCCGATCCGAAAGCATTTCTCGCTTTTTTGGACACTCTGGGAGTGGAACGCGCCGGACTGATCAATTACGTCGCGCCAAAGATTATTGGGTTTACGCCTGAAGTAAACGACTGGAGCGCGAAGTATTGCAGCGCGGCTCCGGATCGTCTCATCGCGTTCGGTGGAGTGCTCCCCGGGACGGTTCCCGATCCGGGCGCGGAAGTGGACCGCCTTGCAAAGCTCGGGATTCGCGCCATCAAAATGCATCCCTCGCACCAAGTGCTATCGCCCAATGATTACATTGACGGCAATCGCGGCCTGGCGGCAGTTTACGAGCGGGCTCAGGCAAACGGCCTGCCGGTTATGATCCATACGGGGACTTCGATTTTTCCTGGCGCAAGAAATCTGCATGCGCAACCGATGCTGTGCGACGATGTGTGCATTGACTATCCGGGTCTCGTGGTTATTCTTGCGCATGGCGGCAGACCGCTGTGGATGAACGAAGCGTTTTTCCTGGTTCGCCGGCACAAAAACATGTACATGGATATCTCCGGCATCCCCCCGCAGAAACTGATGGAGTACTTCCCGCGAATTGAAGACGTAGCAGACAAAGTCTTGTGGGGCACGGACTGGCCGGGGCCGGGCGTGCCGGAGATCAAGGGAAACATTGATAAGTTCAATGCGCTGCCAATTGGGACCGCGGCGAAGCGCAAGATTTTGTACGACAATGCGGCGCGGCTGTTTCCACGTTGAATGATCTTTTCAGGGCGAGTTTCATATTGTGAACCTTGATATCATATTGTGAAATCCTGGAGTTATTCAGTAACTGAAAAAACCGATGCCCTTCTTCGACCAGGTCAATGAAACGGCTCCACGGGAGCGCTTGCGAACTCTTCAGTTCGACAAGCTGCAAAGACTTCTTCGAGAAATTTCCGTCCGCAATCGCTTCTACAGCAAGAAATGGAACGACGCGGGAATCCTAACGCCCGATATCCAATCTTTTTCTGACTTCCAGAAACTCCCTTTCACGTACAAATCGGAGCTGGTGGCTGCACAAGAAGAGGCGCCGCCCTTTGGAACCAACGTGACCTTTTCCATGGACGCCTACACGCGCGTTCATCAGACATCCGGAACCACGGGCACCCCGCTGCGCGTCGTTGACACCCCCGAAAGTTGGGAATGGTGGGGAGACTGTTGGGGGCACGTCTTGAAAGCCGCGGGCGTGACGCCGGCAGATCGCGTGTTCATGGCATTTTCTTTCGGCCCATTCATCGGCTTTTGGGCGGCCGTCGAAGGAGCAAGAAAGATAGGCGCGATGGTAATTCCCGGCGGAGGCTGGGATTCCATCCAGCGCTTGCACATGATGCGCGAACTCGGAGCGACCGCGGTGTGCTGCACCCCAACGTATGCGCTGCGGCTGGCGGAGGTTGCTCGCGAGGAACATTTCGACATGCGCTCCATTCAGGTTCGTACGCTCATCCATGCGGGAGAGCCGGGAGCAAACGTGGCGCGGACGAAGGCGCGCATTGAAGCAGCGTGGGGCGCCAAGTGCTTCGATCACGCGGGTGCTTCCGAGGTGGGGGCGCATAGTTTCGAATGTGAGGTTCAACCCGGAGGAATTCATCTCATCGAAAGTGAGTTCATCGCCGAGGTTCTCGACGCAAAAACCGGGAAAGAAGTGGCCACTGGCGAAATTGGAGAGCTGGTGATCACAAATTTGGGGCGCGCGGGATTTCCCGTGATCCGATATTGCACCGGAGATCTGGTGCGCCCAAATTTGTCTCCCTGCGCTTGCGGACGCACTTTTGCACGCTTCGATGGTGGGCTCCTGGGCCGGAGCGACGACATGGTGACGATCCGCGGTGTGAACGTCTATCCGACGGCGATCGAAAATGTAATCCGTCAGTTTGGAAGCGTGGACGAGTTCCAGGTGACGGTGACAACCATACACGAGATGCACCATCTCGAGGTGGAAATCGAAGTCGTATCCGGCAATGATGCCGAACATGTGCGCACGCACGTCGAACAGGCCATTTACCACGCGATTTCGCTCCGTCCAACGGTCAAGGTGGCAAAACCGGGCACCCTCACCCATTTTGAGATGAAAGCCCGCCGCTTCCGGCGCCTGGACGGCGCTTCGGAGAACCAGCCAGGGTAGCCGGGGACTTTCTAGTTCGCCCGGCCAGCAAAGATTTCACTCCGGTCCAGCCGCAATCTGAACCACTGTTCTTTTTCTGAACCAGTGTTCAGACTTCTTTGACATAGACGTCCCGAAGATGGACACTAGGGAGGCAGATCGATCCTGCAGCCTTCCCGTAGTTCGATCGCCGGAGAAAGAAGTTGCCGAACAGGCAAGCGAAGAGTCAGCGCAATGGCCATCTCAAGCGGCGCTATCTTGCGCGGCGCCTGGAGATCTTGCGCGCCGCGGGCAGAGAGTTTCGCGTGCGCGGGTTTGCCGAAACCGGCATGCGCGACATTGCGGCAGCGGCGGCCCTTTCCCCGGCAAATCTTTACAACTACTTCCGCGGCAAGCACGACATTCTCTTCTTTTGCCAGGACAATTCCCTGGATCGCATGATCGCTGCACTCGACAAGGCTCGCCGCATGAGAACCAGCGCGGCGATAAAGCTGCGCATGGTGATCGTGTCGCACTTGCGATGCGTCCTCGACGAAGTCGAGGGATCCGCCGCGCACCTCCTGACAACGGCGCTGCCTGCCCGTCAACAACGCTATCTGGTGACAAAACGCGACAAATATGAAGAAGGCGTGCGCAATTTGATCGCTGCGGGTATGCGCTCGGGGGAATTCGCTCCTTGCGATCCGGCGCTTGCGGTGCGCGCCATCCTTGGAGGCCTGAACTGGAGCGTTCAATGGTTCAGCCCGGAGGGACCGCTGACGGCGGCGGAGATCGCGGAAAACTTCGCGGACTACCTGATCCGAGGTTTGCTGGCCAAACCGGATGCTCCGCAGCGGCAATCCTTTGACAGGAAAACTCACCACACGGCCCGCGAGGCCGTTCTGCAAAACGCGAAAAAGCGCGCATCGGCCCGATAAGACTTTCGAAAGGTGATTGAACGTGACCACACTGCCCATCGAATCGCAAAAGACGGCCCAGATACGATTCACGCTGAACGGCGAAGAGACCGACGTCTCCTTCGCGCCGTACAAAACTTTGCTGGAAGTCCTGCGCGAGGATCTCGGTCATACGGGCACGAAGCACGGCTGTGAACTCGGAGAATGCGGAGCTTGCGCCGTTCTTCTCGATGGCAAGCCCGTGCTTTCCTGCCTCGTGCTGGCACTCGAGTGTGGTGGAAAGCAAGTACTGACTGTGGAAGGCCTCGGAGAAGACGGACACCTTCATCCATTGCAGGATGCTTTTGCCGATCTCGGAGCGGCGCAGTGCGGCTATTGCACGCCGGCGATTCTGGTGACCGCGAAAGCTTTGCTGGATCACAATCCTCACCCCAGCCGCGATCAGATCCGCGAAGCGATCTCCGGAAACCTGTGCCGGTGCACGGGCTATCTTCAGATTTTCGAAGCCGTCGAGTCCGCGATGCTCAAGATCGCGGACCAGAAGAGCTCTGTAACGTAGATTGCGCGGCGAGGGCACGAACAAGCACGCAGGAGGTCGCATGCCGAATGAAAAGGATTCGCGAAAGATGCCCGTTGACGCTCCGAAGGCCAGCGGAGACGAACTTCGTGTGATCGGGGTCCCGCGCCGCAGGGTCGATGCCCGCGCGAAAGTGACCGGCCAAACGCGCTTCGCCGACGATATTTTCCTGCCGCGTATGGCCTACTGCAAGCTGCTGCGTTCTCCTCATCCTCACGCGCGCATCCGAAAAATCGACACGTCTCGCGCTGCCGTTCACCCAGGAGTGTATCTAGTGCTGGCGGGGAAAGACCTTCCCATCCAATACGGAATTCTTCCCGTCAGTCAGGACGAGCAAGCGCTTTGCGTCGATCGCGTGCGCCACGTGGGAGATCCGGTCGCTGCCGTCATCGCGCGCGAGGAATTGACGGCCTTCGAGGCGCTGGACTTGATCGAGGTCGAGTATGAAATCCTTACGACGATCTCCGATCCCGAGGAAGCCCTCGCAACTCCCGAACCGCGCATCCACGAATACGGCGAAGAGGGGAACATTCATAAGATGGTGGCGCTGGAGTTCGGCAACGTGGAAGAAGGTTTTGCCGAAGCCGATGAAATCTTCGAAGACACTTTTTTCTTCCAAGGGAACACTCATCTTCCGATAGAGCAGCACGCTTCGGTCGCCATCAAGGATCCGGATGGCAAGCTGACGATCTGGTCCAGCACCCAGACGCCTCACTATCTGCATCGCGCTCTCGCGAAAGTCTTGGAAATGCCCGCCGCGCATATTCGCGTGATCGCCACGCCCAACGGCGGCGGCTTCGGAGGAAAGAGCGACCCTTTTAATCATGAAATCGTCGTGGCCAAGGCTGCTCTCCTGCTCGATCGACCCGTCAAGATCTGTCTGACGCGTGAAGAAGTTTTTTATTGTCATCGCGGCCGCCATCCGGTCCTGATGAAATTCAAGACCGGCGTCAAGAAGGACGGCGCGATCACTGGAATGCATCTCCAGACGCTGATCGACGGCGGCGCCTATGGCTCTTACGGAGTCGCCAGCACGTTCTACGCCGGCGCATTGCAAACCACTACCTATCACATTCCACGTTATCGCTATCAAGGCTGCCGCACTTTCACGAACAAACCGCCTTGCGGCCCCAAGCGCGGACATGGCACTCCTCAACCGCGCTTCGGCCAGGAAGTCCAGCTCGATAAGATCGCCGAGAAACTTAAGATCGACCCCGCGGATCTGCGGCTCCGCATCGTCGAATCTTCGAACGCCGTGACCGCCAATTTCTTCCGCCTCGGAACCGTCAATCTTGCCGAGTGCATTCGCCGCATCGTCAAAGTGTCCGATTGGAAGGAGAAATTCCGCAAACTCCCGGAGGGCCGCGGCGTTGGTCTGGCCTGCTCCGCTTATCTGACCGGGGCGGGACTCCCCATCTACTGGAACAAAATGCCGCACTCGGGAGTGCAGCTCAAATTCGACCGCAGCGGCGGCGTTAGTCTTTTCTGCGGCGCGACGGAGATCGGGCAGGGATCGGATGATGTTCTCGCCGGAATCGTCGCCGAGGTTCTGGGCATCGATACGTTCGACATTCGCCTTTTCACCGGTGACACGGACCTCGGGCCGGTGGACCTAGGATCGTATTCGAGTCGCGTCACGCTGATGGCGGGAAACGCAGCATTGCAGGCCGCGGAACGCGGAAAAGCAATCATTGCTGACGCAGTTGCAGAAAAACTTGAAGTACCGAAAGAACGGCTGCGCTTCGCTGACAAACGCGTATTCGATTCCGCCGCGCCGGAAAAGGGCGTCACCTTTCAAGAAGCTGTTTGCCTGGCCGAGTCTCGTTTCGGCACTATCGGCACGGTTGGCTCCTACACTCCGCCGAAATCTCCAGCACTGTACAAAGGCGGCGGCGTAGGGCCGTCTCCCACCTACTCTTATTCCGCTGCGGTCGTCGAAGTCGAAGTGAACCCGATAACTGGTTGGGTCACCGTTCCCAAGATATGGATTGCGCATGACATTGGCCGCGCGCTAAATCCAACGCTGGCGCGCGGCCAAGTCGAGGGTGGCGTCTACATGGGGCTCGGCGAAGCGCTCATGGAAGAACAGGAGTTCCGGCGCCTTCCGAAGAAACTTTCTCATGCGCTGGTGCACAAATTTCCCTCGATCCTGGAATACAAGAGCCCGACCTCACTGGATATGCCCGAAGTGTTCACGGAACTGATCGAGGAACCTGATCCCCAAGGCCCATTTGGCGCGAAGGAAGTCGGTCAAGGCCCGCTCCTGCCGATCATGCCCGCGGTCGCCAACGCCGTTTACGATGCTGTCGGAGTGCGCATCGATGAAATTCCCGTCACTCCGGAAAAAATCATGAAAGCTCTTGCCGAAAAGAAAGCCGGGCGCGAACCGCGTTATGGACCGACCCATTTCCCGCATGTCAATTGGCCGACGGCTCTGCGTGTTCCTCCGCCATGGGAGGGGGGCGACGGCAACGCGGTAAACGATGTTCCCCGGCGCGAAAAACCCCGCCAGGAGAAAGAGAAGGTACTCGCGCCATGATGCGGCTGCCACTTTTTGAATTCCGCGCGCCGCAAACACTCGAAGAAGCCGCGCGCATTCTGGACGGCGAGAGGGCCAATGCGATGCCACTCGCGGGCGGCACAGACTTGCTGCCGAACATGAAACGGCGGCAACAGGTCCCGCGAACGCTGATGAGTCTCCGCCACATTCAAAGTTTGAACGACATTAAATTGAGTGATTCCGGTTTGCGGCTCGGCGCCTGCCTTACCCTCTCCGATATAGCGGCAGACCCGCGCTTTCGAAATGGATTGACGGCGCTGGCGCAAGCGGCTTCTCTGGTGGCCACTCCTCAAATTCGCAACATGGCGACGCTCGGCGGAAACATCTGCCTGGATACGCGCTGCAATTACTACGATCAAAGCTACGAATGGAGGAAGGCCATCAATTTCTGCCTGAAAAAAGATGGCACCACCTGCTGGGTCGCGCCGGGAAGTTCAAAGTGCATGGCGGTGTCCTCGACGGACACCGGGCCGTCACTGATGGCGCTCGGGGCGCGAGTCCGGCTGGTGTCGCTCTCGGGAGAGCGCGAGGTCCTTCTCTCCAATCTGTACAACAACGATGGGATCGACTACATCAAGCGCCGGCCGGATGAAATTCTGGCGGAAGTACTTCTTGATTCTTTGCATGGATGGAAGAGCACCTACTGGAAACTCCGGCGCCGCGGCTCGTTCGACTTTCCCGTGCTATCCGTCGCCGCGGCAGCGCGCCTTTCCAAAGACAACGTGGTCGAGGACGCTCGCATTGTCGTGGGCGCGGCAGCCTGCCGTCCGCTGGCCGCTACCAACGCAGCAAGATCGCTGTTAGGCCGACCCTTGAATCAGCAGGCCATCGAAGAAGCCGCCGCATTCGCGGCTCGAATCGCCAAGCCGCTGGACAACACCGATTTCGACATGACCTGGCGCAAGAGAGTCACCGCTGAATTCGTGACCTATGCGCTGCGCGAGCTGCGCGGAGATGATGTCCGGGCCGAGCGCGAAAGCTTTACGCGCTGCGCTTTCGAATAGTCAGTTCGGATTCTCTATCAGCAACGCAATTCCCTGCCCGCCGCCAATGCAAGCCGACGCGATGCCATAGCGCAGTTTCGAGCGGCGCAATTCTCGCGAAAGCGTCAACGCAAGCCGGATGCCCGTTGCCGCCAGCGGATGCCCGATCGCAATCGCGCCGCCATTCACATTTAGTTTGTTGCGGTCGAGCTGCAACTCGCGCTCGACGGCGATGAGCTGCGCTCCAAACGCTTCATTGATCTCGAAGCGATCGATCTGCTCCAAGGTGAGCCCCGTTCCTTCCAGTAGTCTTCGAATGGCCGGTGCCGGCCCCATGCTCATGATCTCAGGAGGCACGCCGACAGTCGCCACGGCGGCGATGCGGGCGAGCGGCTCAATGCCCTTTGACTTTGCGAACGTACCGGAGCCCACCAGCGCCGCCGCCGCGCCGTCCACGATCGCAGAGCTGTTTCCCCCCGTCTGAACACCGCCAAAAGCTGGCCGTATCTTCGAGAGCGCCTCGAAAGAAGAGGAGCGAATGTGAGTATCCGCGGAGAGGCTCTCCACTCCTCTGGGCAGTTGAATGCCACGCGGCTTGTAGCCGCTCAGCTCAAACGATTCACTGACCAGAGGAACGATTTCTCCCGACAGGAAACAACTCTTTTGCCCGGCGGCTGCGCGTGAAAAACTCAATTCAGCGAAGCGGTCCACATCTTCGCGCGTGATCTTATAAGTCCCAGCCACGGTTTCCGCGGTTTCCCCCATCGTGACACCCGGGGCGGTATCCAGGAGCGCTTCCCACAAGAAATCCTTGAACTCCACCTGGCCCATGCGAAAGCCGCTGCGATGAGTAAAAGCAACTATAGGATTGCGGCTCATGGATTCCGCGCCGACGCAAAGACCGAGATCGATCTTCTTCAGCGTGATGGCATCGGCGGCCTGGCTGATTGCTTCGATGCCCGTGCCGCAAACGCGCTGCACGAGCAGCGCCGGCCGTTCGATGGGAACGCCGGAATATAGCCCGATATGGCGAGGCAGGACGTACGCATCAAAACTTGTTTGTGCCACACTCCCGGCGATGACGGAGCCCACATCCGACGGAGCGATTTTTGTGCGTTCGAATAG
>JBGQDD010000044.1:0-12311 GCA_041495665.1 Candidatus Acidiferrum sp. | reverse complement strand
GGTCACGGGCCTGTGCTTTATGAACGGATGGCGCTCGGAAGTCGCAAAAATTGTTTCTTACGCGCATTCGAAAGGCGCGCTAGTGCTGCTGGACGACTATCAAGATTGCGGAACCCGTCCGGTGGACGTGAAGGCTCTGGGCGTGGACATCTACGTCGCTGGCACATTGAAGTACCTGCTTGGCCCGCCGGGTGTCGCGATGATGTACGTCAACGCGGATTTGGCAACAACTCTGTCGCCGACCATTTCTGGCTGGTTCGCTCAGGCCAATCCTTTCGCATTTGATGTAAAGAGTTTCAATCTCTCTCCCACGGCGCGAAGGTTTGAAGCTGGCACCCCTCCCATTCCCAATTTGTACGGCGCGCGGCGTGGAATTCAGTTGTTGCAATCCATCGGGTTGAGGAAAGTCGCAGAGCACATCTCGCAGCTCACGACTGCTTTGGTACGAGGTACCCAGGAACTGGGCATCCAAACGAAGATGCCCGCCGACAGCGTTGGCCCGCTGGCGGTCTTGAAATGCAAAGATTCGGATGCACTGGTCAGCAAGCTTGCCGCGCAGAAAATCGTCGTCTCAAACCGTCATGACGGCCTGCGAATTGCCTTCCACGTGTACAACACGATGGAAGACGTGGCGATACTGCTCGACGCTCTCAAGCGCAATCTGGACTTGTTGGTTCTCGAAGGGGCCACTGCGGAGAGGCATTAGAGCGCCGCTTCCGGTTGCGAGCTGGGAACATCCAAGATGAGCAACGCCCCATGTTCATGGGGCTTTCCAAATCTCGCGTGTAAACACCGTGTGATGTAAGTACGGTGTACGGGTTGTATATCAGTGAGATTCTTCTTGACATATCACCGAATGCTGCGGTAGCGTCCGCGTCCAGTCGAGGCCGATTCCACGGGGAGGCCGAAATGCTTCGCAATCATCACACGAGAATTCTTCTGTTAGCTGTTCTATTTACCCTGTTGGGAGCCAGCGGCATTGCCGCTCAAATTTTTCCGGGCCGCGTGACGGGAACGGTGAGGGACGAGCAAGGGGCCACCGTGGCGGGCGCGACCGTGAAGCTTACGAACCCCTCCACGGGGTTGGAACGCACGGTGGTCACCGACGAGAACGGCGATTTCAACTTTCCCGAACTGGCTCTTGGAACCTACCAAGTCTCGGTCAGCAAAGACGGCTTCAAGACCACCACGGTGACGAACATCACCACCTCGCTCGACAAAGTAAATACCGTGAGCCCGGTTCTCGCCGTGGGCAGCGTCACTTCTCGAGTGGAGGTAACGTCCGCTCCCCTCTTGCTGCAAACGGAAACAAATTCGGCCGGTGGTGAACTTTCCGAGCAGCAGGTAACGTCCCTTCCGATCGGCAACAGCGATTTCACTCGCCTCGCCCTCGTTCTTCCCGGCGCGGTGCAGAACAGCAACTTTGCTTTCGCGCAATACAGCATCAATGGATCACGTGCCCGTTCGAACGGATTCAATATCGACGGTGCGTCGAACACCGACCCCTCAACATATCTACCTTCCATCAACGAAGGCGGCAACTCCGCTACCGCGGCGACTCGTCTGCCGCTCGATGCTATTCAGGAAGTCAGTGTGGTCAGCGCCGGCTCGGGCGCCGACCTCGGACAGAACTCCGGCAGCGTGATGAACGCGGTCATCAAGAGCGGCACCAATCAGTTTCACGGATCCGTTTACGAATTGCACCGCGACGCCGCTCTCGACGCCGCAAATTTCTTTGAAAACGCCGGTGGCGCCAAGAAGGCGCCTTTTGTCTGGAATGAATTTGGCGGGTCGGCCGGCGGCCCCATCATCATTCCCGGCCTGTACGACGGCCGTAACCGCACCTTCATCTTCGGCGCCTACGACGGAAGCCGCCTGCGGCTCGGCACCACCTTGGTCGGAAACGCACCGACCCAAGCACAAATCCAGGACGCCACAAATTTGCTGGCAGCTCAAGGCATCGGTCCGAACGAACTAGGGCAGAATCTCCTTGGGCTATATTCGAATCTGGGGCTCTCCGGTCCGTTCGTCATAGATAATCGCGGCCAACAGTCTCCGAATAGCTTTGTAATTAAGCTGGATCACCAGTTTTCTTCCAGTGATTCACTCTCTGCGCGATATCTCTACGGCAAGGGAGAAGATGAATTCCCGGGTGGCGGACCGGGTCCTGGAGGCGGGTCTCAGCTAAGTCCGTGGTTCGGCGTCACGCCGACGCACGTAGCCAATTTTGCGATCAGCGAAGTCCACATCTTTTCGCCGAGCCTGATTAACACGCTGCGCCTTGGCTACAATCGATTCAGCCAATTCCAGAAGGGGCGCGATGCCAACGTGGATCCCGCGACGATCGGTCTCAACACTGGAGTAGGTCCAGAGAGTTTTGGGATTCCCGAAATTGATATCGGCTCCGGCTCCGGCCGATTTTCCAATCTGGGCCTGCAATATGGCGACGGAGGCCGTGTCGCGACTTCCTTCCAGGTTGCCGATGACTTCAGCTGGTCGCGTGGCGCCCATTCGATCCAACTCGGCTTCAATTTTCTCCACAACTATTCCGACTACACCACGGTAGGCTCGCGTGGCCTGCTCACCTTCGACGGCTCGCAGCTCGGAGACGCGCTCGTCTCGGCCTCCGCAGAGAAGCCAGTAGCCAACTTCACACCAAATGACTTCGAGACCGCCAGCCTCGTCGATGTGTTGGGAGGCCTTCTCACTGTTGGCAATACCTCTATCAGCCGCGTCCTCAGTGGTCGGGCCAATGTGGATCAGAATGTCGTGAGCGGATTCGTTTCGGACAACTACAAATTGACCCGCAGGCTTACGCTGATCGCAGGACTTCGCTACGACCACTTGTCTACTGTGAACGAGTCGCGTGGCCGGTTCTCGGGTTTCGATCCCGCCCAAGGCTTGGTCACCGCGTCGCAGCTACCGGGCGGCCACATTTACGATACCCCGGAGAGAAACTTTGGTCCGCGCTTGGGATTGTCCTGGGTGCCCCCGATTTCACTGATCACCGGACGCCAGACGGTCATTCGCGCTGGCTATGGCATTTACTACGACACGGCACCCCTCAACAATTTTGTGGGGCTGTCCAGCAACCCCATTGGGGCAGGAGGCGGCTTCACCATCACTCCGACCACCACGCCTATTCCATTCGGTGTAGGCGTGCCGATTTTCGGAACGAGCGGTCCGACAGCGCCCCCTGGCACAAGCGACATCACCAGCGTTGACCGCCACCTCAAAACTCCGAATACGCAGAGCTGGAATCTCAACGTGCAGCAGGAACTCGCATCAAACATCGTCTTCCAGATCGGTTACGTCGGAAACAAGAGCACGCATCAGCTGCAGCTTCTCGATATCAATCAGCCGACGCCTGGGATTAACGACGCCGTAAACACCTCCCAATCACGCCGTCCTTTCAACACCCTCTATCCCAATCTGCGAGCCATCAACACCATCGAGTCGGTCGGTTGGGCCAACTACAATTCGCTCCAGGCCACATTGAAGGCTACAAACTTCCACGGGCTGACGACGCAGTTTTCCTTCACCTGGTCGCACAATTTGGACACGGCTTCCGAGGTGAACGATTTCTTCGGGACGAGCGGCTACGTTCCGCAAGACTCGCGGAACCTGGCAGGCAGCTATGGAAATTCCGAATTCGACCAACGCCGCTCCTTTGTCGTAACTTACATCTACGCGCTGCCGTCGCCGAAAACGAAGTACAGAGCGGCTTTCGTTCTCAAAGACTGGCAGATCTCCGGCACCACTACGTACCGGGATGGTTTGGCCACTCCGCTCCTGACGTTTGGGGGCGAAAGCGGCATCGACAATTTTCACGAGCGGTTCAACTGCGTCGGCCCGATTTCTTACCAGTTGAAAGACTTCTCCCAGCCTTACGCCTCGGTGTCCGCCTTTGCACCGCCAGCGCAGGGAACGTTTGGCAACTGCCCGCGCAATCCGATTGTGGCGCCCGGCTTGATTGCTTGGGACATCGCCGTACAGCGAACCTTCAAATTCACGGAAAGAATTGCCTTTGAGTTTAGGACTGCTTTCTTCAACGCCTTCAATCACCCGAACTTTGCGGAGCCGTCACCCGATCTGAGCACGAGAATCACCGCTACGGCCGACGATGGCAGCTTTGATTCTCACTTCGGAGTGGGCGGGCCGCGCAACATTCAATTGAGCGGCAAATTACGCTGGTAGGTCCGCTATTGGCTTTTCATAAGATGCCGGGGCGGCGCTTCTACTTCATCGGCTTTTTCATGATTTGAAGCAGTTGCCCCAGCCAAGTCGTCTGGCGAGTGCTGTAGGCCGGCGACGGCCCGTCAGATCGCCGCTTGCAGGAGGCGCATGCAGGTAGGATACCTAGCGAAGTTTTCTTGGATTCGGGCCGCCGTTCTTTTCGCTCCAGCGTTCTGCCTCAACGCGCAGCCTCAGAGTCGTCCGTTAGAACCAATAAGAATCTCCGTCGACGCCACCCACGCGACGCAAAAAATTCTCCACGCCCAGCTAGAAATCCCGGCCTTGCCCGGCCCGCTCACTTTGTACTATCCGAAGTGGATGCCCGCCGATCATTCTCCGGATGGCCCTATCGCCAATCTCGCAGGCCTGAAATTTTCTTCCGGCGGGAAGCCGATCGCATGGCGCCGCGACCTCGTGGATATGTACACGTTTCATCTCGATGTTCCCAAAGGTACGGCCGGCGTGACCGTCAACTTGGATTTCTTGCTTTCCGTCCCGGGCCCCACGATCGACTTCGCGGGTTCGGCTTCCGCAAAGCTGCTGATCTTGATGTGGAACCAAGTTCTGCTCTATCCCAGTGGCTATCCGGCCGACAAGATCACATTTGCTCCCACGCTTCGCTTGCCCGAAGGCTGGAAGTTCAGCACATCGCTGCCCATTTCCAGCAAGTCGGGAAATACCATCACGTTTGAGCCGGTGCCTCTCGACATGCTCGTGGATTCTCCGGTGCAGTCGGGCCAATTCATGAAGGTAATTGCCCTCACGACTGGAAAGCCGCCTCACGAACTGGACGTGGCGGCGGACGAAGCCTGGCCGCTCGATGTGCCTTCTGCACTAGTCGAAAACTACAAGCGGTTAGTGGCCGAGGCAGAAGCTCTTTATCAGTCCCATCATTATCGCGACTACCATTTCCTGCTGACGTTGAGCGACAACGTGATCCGCTTGGGGCAAGAACATCACGAGAGCAGCGACGACCGCGTGGCGGAGCGCTCTCTTGTGGATCCCAGCGCCCGCCTGCTGGTTGCCGGTTTATTTCCGCATGAGTTCACACATTCCTGGAACGGCCAATTTCGCCGCCCGGATGGCCTTGCCACTTCCGATTTTCAGCAACCCATGAAGGGTGAACTGCTGTGGGTGTACGAAGGCCTTACCGACTATCTCGGAACGGTGCTTACAGCCCGGAGCGGGTTGTGGACGGCCGAGCAGACGCGCGAAAGTATCGCATCTTTGGCGTCCATGCTGGACCATCGCGCTGGGCGCTCTTGGCGGTCTCTTCAGGACACGGCCGACGCTGCGCAAGTTCTCTATTTCGCTCCTGCGGAGTGGGCCTCCTATCGTCGCGGAACCGACTTCTATACGGAGAGCGTGCTGCTGTGGCTGGAAGTGGATGTGATGCTCCGGAAGCTGACGCAAGGCAAGAAGTCGATGAACGATTTCTGCCGCATGTTCTTTGCTGGATCAGAAGGCTTGCCGATCATCAAGACCTTCACATTCGATGATGTCGTTTCCACTCTGAACGGGGTCGCACCATACGATTGGCGCTCTTTCTTGCGGCAACGCCTGGATTCCACGGATTCTCACGCGCCGCTCGGCGGCATTACCGGTGGCGGCTGGCGCCTGGCTTATACCGGCGTGTCGAATGAAATGCTTCGGGCCTACCAGGAAGTCTCCGGCACTGGAGACTTCACCGCTTCGCTTGGCCTTGTCGTGCGAAGCGACGGCGCCATTCAGGATGTCATTCCGGAAATGCCGGCATACGAGAGTGGCCTCAGCCCCTACATGCGAATTCTGGCCGTTGGTGGCCGTCAGTTTTCGATGGAGGAACTCAGCAGGGCTGTGCAGAACTCAGAGTCCGTTTCAAACGCGATCGTACTTCTGACTTCAAACGCGGGGAGTGTCGAAACACATGAAATCCCGTATCACGGCGGACTACGTGGCCCACATCTGGAACGGAACGAGAGCGTTCCTGACTATCTGAGTGAAATCCTGAAGCCTCTTTCACCCGGAGCCCACTAATGCAAATGGCCGAACAGAGAAGCCGGAGGCAGGTCCAATCATGTCGATGAGAGCGACGCGGCACCTCGTGCAGCTTATGGTTTTCCTCGCGATTGCATCTCAGACGGCTTTTCGCGTTCACGCACAGCAAAATCCCGCTGCGGAGATCATGATCGTGCGCGCAGGGAATTTGTTCGATCCGCGTACCGGCCAAATGCTGGCGAACCGCGTGATTGTTGTCTCCGGAGACCGGATCCAGACCGTCGGTGGAAGCGAAGTGGCGGTTCCGCCCGGTGCGCGCGTCATCGACCTTTCGAAGGCCACGGTGCTGCCCGGACTGATCGATATGCACACGCACCTCAATATGGATGCTGGACAAACCGGCTACGAGACGCTTGGCATTTCGGCTCCACGTGCGGCCCTCACCGGAGCCAAGAACGCACGCATCACTCTCCTTGCGGGTTTTACCTCGGTGAGAAATCTCGGCGCGGAAGGCTATTCCGACGTGGCATTGCGCGACGCCATCGAAGCAGGGGACGTTATCGGTCCGCGAATGCAGGTTTCCGGACCTCCGCTTGGCGCGACCGGCGGGCATTGCGACAACAGTCTACTGCCCCCAGTCTTCGATCACGCGGCCGAGGGTGTTGCCGACGGAGCGGAGTCGATCCTTCATAAGGTGCGCGAGGTCATCAAGTACGGCGCCGACGTCATCAAGTTCTGCGGATCGGGCGGGGTGTTTTCGAAAGGTGACGATCCAAAGCGCGAAGAGTACGGTCCGGCGGAAATGAAAACGCTCGTGGAAGAAGCGCATCGCCACGGCAGAAAAGTGGCGACTCACGTGCACGCTGCAGTGGCCATTCATGACGCTGTGCGCGCTGGGGTGGATTCCGTGGAACACGCGATATTCCTGGACGACGAGGGAATTGCGTTGATGAAAGAGCATGGAACCTATCTCGTGCCGACTACCTACCCTCTTTTCTGGTTCGACGAACATATGAAGGAATTGAATCTTCCCGTTTGGGTTCGCCAAAAGGCAGCCATCATCATACCCGCCGCCAAAGAGGACATGGGAAGAGCATTTCGCGCCGGAGTCAAGGTCGCGCTCGGTTCTGACGCCGGTGTCTATCCTCACGGCGAAAATGGCGGCGAATTCGAAGCGATGGTGAAGCTTGGTATGCCGCCGGTGCAGGCGCTTCAAGCGGGAACCTTAAACGCTGCGACGCTTCTGGGCTGGGACGATCGGGTCGGCACGCTTGAGCCGGGAAAACTTGCGGATTTGGTGGCCGTCACCGGTGATCCTGTTCGAGACATCCAGCTGATGAAACATGTGCAGTTTGTCATGAAGGGCGGCGTCATCTACAAGAACGAACTGAGCCCGCTATGAAAGAGTTCGATGTTTTGCTTCGCAATGCCCAGGGGATGGCGCGTTGCTGAGAAGGAGCAAGCCATGCATAGAGGAATAGTTGTACGGGTCTTGTTCGTCTTTGTTGCGCTCATTCTTGCAGCGGACGTCCCGCTCTTGGCGCAGACGAGTAAGGGAACCATCGTCGGCGTGGTGAAAGACGAAAAGGGAGGCGCGGTTGCGGGTGTGAAGGTCACGCTCGAAGATGCCTCTAAGGGGCAATCGCGCAATACCGTGACGGAGGAGAACGGCGTGTTCCGGTTCGTCGCTCTCCCGCCAGGTTCATACAACGTTCGAATCGAACAGCCAGGTTTTGCGACGGTCGTGGTCAAAGACGTCGTCGTCGCTGTCGACGAAACGCGCAGCTTGGATGTTGCGCTCAAGATTGCGTCTCAGGCGGAGACCGTCACCGTGCGCGGGGATGCGGAGTTGACGCAGACGGAGAGTTCCCAGCTCGGACAAGTTATCGACAACAAGAAGACGCAGGAACTGCCACTGAACGGCCGGAACTTTGCGCAGTTGGCGCGGCTGACCACGGGTGTCGCGGCGTCCGGAGGTGGCGGCGGGCAACAAGGCGGTGAAGGTGGCGTCTCCGGTTACGCGTCCAACGGGCAGCGGTCTTCCTCCAACAACTTCATGGTGGACGGCATCGACAACAACGATTATTTCGCCGGTGCAGTCGCTCAGCTCCCTTCCATTGATTCGATCGAAGAATTTCATGTGCAAACGAGTACGTACGACGCGGAGTACGGTCACAACAGCGGCTCGGTAGTCAACCTGGTCACGAAATCAGGCACCAACGAGTTGCACGGCTCGGTGTTCGAATTCCTTCGCAATAGCGTCTTTGATGCTCGCAACTTTTTCAACGAGGAGCCCTTTCAAAAACCGAAGCTCATCCTCAACCAGTTTGGCGGTACGTTGGGCGGCCCGGTCATCAAGAACCGCACATTCTTCTTCGTAAACTTCGAGGGGTTTCGCCAGCGCGCCGGTATCACGCGAATCACGAACGTTCCGACCGATGATCAGCGCAAAGGTATTTTTACGGACAGCAGCGGGAAATCCATCACCATCCCCGTCAATCCGACGAGCGCTCAGATCTTCGCACTCTTTCCAGAACCCAATCTGAATTCCCCCAAAGGTAACTTCATCTCTTCCCCTATACTCACGAATAACACCAATCAAGGTCTCATCAAAATCGACCACCGTTTTTCCGAAGCTGGCAGCCTCTCCGCGCGCTACAGCCGCACGGGCGCGGATATTCTCTATCCGTTTACTCCCGGGCAGAGTGGTACAAACGTTCCGGGCTACGGCCTCGAAACTGCCGGAGGGAATCAGCTTTTCTCGCTCGCGTACACACGCACGCTCAGCCCAAAGACATTGAACGAGTCGCGCTTTGGCTTCACGCGGTCGACGCTCGTCTCGGTTACTCAGGCCGGCCCGCAAGCCGCGGATTTTGGATTTAACACTGGACACCCCGCGGGAGAAGCTCTCAATTTGGGGAATATTCCGCAAATCGCATTCTCGGGCGGCTTCGTCACTGGCGCTGCCGCCGTCTCGAATCTCGGCGGAGCGATCGACAATCCCAATTCGACCGTCACCAATGTTTTCCAGTTCATTGAAAATCTATCGCATACCAGCGCACGTCACTCCTGGAAATTCGGCTTTGATGCCCGCCATCTGCAACTGAATCATACTTACGATCTCGCCTTCAGCGGCCAAATTACCTTCAGCGGGACAAACAATCCCGAAGGAATCCCCAACGCGCTCGTGGACTTTGCCGAAGGCCTCCCCGCCGGTTCGCTCCAGTTCGTCGGCAACTCCGGCCGCGGCTTCCGCACCTCCAGTTTCAATCTCTTCGCTCAGGACAGCTACAAGGTCACCGACAATCTCACCATCAATTATGGTCTGCGCTACGAATTGACCACCGTCTTGCATGAAAAAAAGGACCGACTGAGCAGTTTCTGGCCGGACAAGTTCTCCACCTTTCTTTCTCCTTCCGTCGATCAGACCGATACAGCCGCGCTCGAAGCTTCCGGCGTTGTACTGCAAGGGAACGTCGGTGGAATCTACCAGGGCGATCACAATAACTTTGCGCCTCGCGCTGGCCTTGCCTATCGCCTCGGTGGCAATGCGAAGACCGTCGTTCGTGTCGGCTACGGCCTTTTCTACGACACCATACTGGGAAACATCCCAGGCAACGTGATGTTGAACCCACCCTTCCTTCCGAACTTCTTCGTGCCTGCCCCTTTTACCGGCTGGCCGAATTCGTTCGCTCCTTCGGGTTTTCCCGTGCTAACGGTGATCGACAAGAAACTGCGCAACCCCTATTCGCAGCAGTTCAATCTTGGAATTCAGCGTGAACTGCCGGGCATGATGCTCCTGGAAGTGAGCTACGTCGGCAGCACCGGAACAAAACTCCCGCGCTTCCGCCAGATCGATCAGGCATACATAACGCAAGCAC
Source organism: Candidatus Acidiferrum sp. (assembly GCA_041495665.1). GTDB lineage: Bacteria > Acidobacteriota > Terriglobia > Acidiferrales > UBA7541 > Acidiferrum. The sequence goes on along the minus strand of JBGQDD010000044.1, from coordinate 2,217 downwards.
AAATCGACACCCTTTCTCCCGACGTAGTTACCCGAATGGAGTTGATGGGAATTCCTCCACCGGTCGCGGCGTTCCTCGCAACTCAGATCAATCTGATCCCTTCGATCGCAAGAGGTCCGTACTTCGGCTTTGCACAGATTTTCCAGGCCGAAGATTCGATTAGCTCGCACTACAACAGCCTGCAAGCCAAACTAGACAAGCGGCTGAGCCACGGACTCACTTTCCTCGGATCCTACACGTACGCAAAATCCATCGACGGTGCTTCCGTCTTCTTCGGCTCGGGCGCCAACGGCACCACTATCTTTCCCCAAGACAACTACAACCTAAGAGCCGAACGGGGTGTGTCCGACTTCGACATTACGCACCGGTTGAGTTTCGGCTTTGTTTACGAACTACCTTCCTGGCAACGCGCCTTCTCTTCCATGCCGCGCGTGATCGCAGACGGCTGGCAACTCGGCGGAATCTTGACGCTACAGACAGGCCAGCCATTTTCCGTCTTGACGGGAAGCGACAACAGCAGCACCGGGCTGGGAAACGATCGGCCGGACCTCGTCGGCGATCCTTTCAGCGGAACTTGCCCCGGCGCTTCGGGTGCCACGCCGCGCTCGGTCGATTGTTGGGTTAATCCGAACGCGTTCGCACCCAACGCCGTCCTCACCTTTGGAAACTCTGGCCGAAACATTCTACGGGGCCCCGGGTTCCGTGATTTCGACTTCTCGATTGTCAAGAATACGAAGTTCGGCGAGCGCCTCAATACGCAATTCCGAGCGGAATTCTTCAACCTGACCAATCACCCGAGTTTCGCTCTTCCAAACAACGTGCTTTCTTCGCCGAGTTTTGGCACGCTGTTCCAGACGCCGGATGCGGCGCAAAACAACGTGGGCCTCGGCAGCGGCGGCCCGCGGCTAATTCAGTTCGGACTGAAGCTTAGTTTCTAGCTTTCGGTTCGCTCCGGGAATGAAGCCCGGCCGAGAAAAAAGAGTATCTCTTCGATTGTGAACTTCCGAGCGACGATTGCGTGGGCGTTTGCCCTGTTCTCTTTGGGTGTGATCGCGTGGTGTCCGTCGGCGCTAGCGCAGACTGCGCCTGCGCCGCAGAAAATCGGACAGGATCTCTACGCCTACATCTCCGACAACGACGGCAGCGGCAATTCCACATTCCTCGTCACCCCCGAAGGAATCCTGGTCGTCGACACCGGCCTGAACGCTCTAGAAGGGCAGAAGCTTCTCGCCGCCATTCGTAGCATCTCCCCTCGACCCATCCGCTACATCATCAACACGCATTATCACCCCGACCATCAGGGCGGGAACGGCGCGGTGGGCCCAGACGCCATGGTCATCACGACGGAATACACTCGCGAGCGCACCGAATCGTTGCTGACAGCCTTGCCGCCGCAACAGCGAAAGGCTTTTCGCCTTGCCAATCTGATCATCTCGCCAGCGCTGACCATTTTTCTGGGTGGCTATCGCGTCGAAGTCTTTTTTCCTGGAAAAGGTCACACGTCGGGCGATGCGATCGTTTACTTCCCGCAACAACAAGCCGTTGCGCTCGGGGACCTCTTCATGCACGGTTCTTCTCCGGCGATGGATGCGGGCAGCGTGGAGAACTGGATCAAAGCTCTCGATCAAGTCTTGAGCAAGCCCGTGCAGGCCGCGGTTCCCGGCCACTTCGCGCTAGGAACAAAAGAAGACGTGAAATACTTTCGAGACTACCTGGCGGACCTGTTCGTGCAAGTCAAGGAATTGGCGGAACGCGGCGCGACCCTCGATCAAGTGCGACAGGGAATTCACATGGAAAGATATAAGTCTCTCCGCCAGTTCCCGCAATACGAAGCCACCTTCGCCGACAACGCGGCCTCCATCTACCAGCAGCTGGGGAACGGCAAACCATAGTTTTAGTCCGAGTAGAGGGGATCTCTATCCGCCGGATTTTGCACTCAGAAAATTCTCAACTACCCGCACAAAACCTTCCGGTTCCTCATAGAAGGGGAGGTGGCCACTGCGTTCGAACACAACGAACTTCGAACCCTGGATGGCTTGGTGAATCTTGTACGCAACCAAGGGAGCTACATTCATGTCGTATCGTCCGGTCAGGACCAAGACGGGAAATCGGAACTTGCGGATTTCTGGATTGAGGTCGAAACCCTCGATGCTCTGCATGACTGCCTGATTTACTTGTTCGCTGAAGGACGAGCGGGCCATGCCGACGAGGAAAGCG
>JBGQDD010000043.1:0-12320 GCA_041495665.1 Candidatus Acidiferrum sp. | reverse complement strand
GTCTCGGAAAACATCTCTCCGGTGCCGCTAACAAACGCACCATGCGCCAGGCTGTCACCCTGCAGTTGAAACATCATCCACGCCGTCGGATAGCCCAGATAACCATACACGCCGAGGAAACAAGGGATTGTCGTTGGCGTGCAATTGGGCACGCCCTGGACGTCGCAGTGCGTCGGGCCGATCAGCGTGCCTTTCACTTTGATGACGCCCGCGGGCACCGCGCTGTAAAACGCGGCAATGGATTGCAGACCTGTGGCGGATGCCGGCTGCGTTGGCGGCGAAATCGGAATGTCCAGCGAGCCGTCCAGCAAAAAGATCGAACCAGTCGTCAGAAGCGAAGTGTTGGGACAATCGACCGGAATGGAGCAGAATGCCTGCCCAGGGAGTTCGATGGGCATGACCGTCTTAATTGTGCCCGCGGACTTAATCATGGCGTTGATCGCACCGCCAGCGCCTTGCGAGTGCCCGAATGAGCCCACCTGGCTGACGTTCAGCTTGTTAAAAAAGATACTGACGGCGTTGCTGTTTGCGGCGATCAGGAAATTCACGCCATCCAACATGGTTTGCCCGGGACCGGCGTTCTTGTCCTGCGGGGCGATGATCACAAATCCCCACGAGGCCATGTGCTTCAGGAAAAACGTGTAGTTGGCGGAGAGGGAATTGGTGCCGTTGCCCCAGGTGAGAATGGGGTGATGAAATCCGTTCTGCCCCAGGTTGGTGGGGTAGTAGAGATCGAATTTGTCGCCGGAGGAATCGCAGCACTCCGCGCCGATCGCCACCGTGACGGCCCAGGGTCCTGCGCTGTAGTACTTCAACTCGATGGGTTTCGTCGGATAGTTCGGCGGCTTGCAGGAGACCAGTATCATGCTGGCAAAAAGCATCACCGCGGCAGAAACGCACCGGTGGAGCAGCGCATGCCTCTTTGATTGTCCCTTTGCTTGCGTCGTCGCATGCATTGTGGCCTCCGGTCAGTCCGTCAGAGTTCTCTCCTGGCACCAGGGGGAGCGTCGTCCAGGCGATTTTCCTTCGAGGATGACTTACCGGATAGTGCCGCTGGAAACGCGTTCGTTGCACAAAATCGGTGACGTCACCGGATTGCCGCACAAGCGGCAACGGTAAGGTCTGGGTGGCACTCCTCCCCCGCCTCTTCCTAGTTCGACTTTCCATCGTCGACCCTTCCATTAATCGAAGCTCACCCTCGATCTCCTGTTCACTTTTTGTGTTAACTCTTGTACAGATTTTCAGCGCGCGGCCTCAGAAAATGGTACTGTCATAAGTGCCTATCACGTTCTGCGCACCAGGCACTCGCGCATTCTACAAAGCAGATCGCCGGAGATTACATGGAACTAAGCGCCACGCAACAAGCACGGCCGTGGGACCGGCCCTTCTGGAAACCCGTTCACGGCAAAGAAGGCGTCTTCGCTTTTCTCATTCTCATTCACGTTCTTGCCGTCGTCGGTCTGATCCTCTTCCCCGTGCCAAGCCTCAAGGTTCTGGGCATGACTTTGCTCAGCATTGCCTTTGGCGGTCTCGGCACCACCGTTGCTTATCACCGTATGCTCGCCCACAAGACCCTCAAGACCAATCGCTTCATCGAGCAATTCTTGATCTTCTGGGCGGTCTTCAACGGCTCCGGTCATCCTGCAAGTTGGGTCGCCTATCATCGTCTTCACCACGCCGTCACGGACACGCCCGAGGACATCTCCAGTCCCAAGCAGGGTGGTTTCTGGTGGGCGCATCTTCGCTGGCTCTATCAAACCCAGCCCGCCGATAAGAAGCGCTGGGCTCCCGAGCTCACCGGCGGCATCTACAAAATCTGGGGCTGGGCCGAAACACCCGTCATTGTCTTCTCGATTTGCATTGGCCTGATTCTCGGCTTCGGCTGGATGGGCTTCTTCTGGATGGGCGCGATTCGCCTGGTCTATTCGCTGCACATGCAGTGCCTGGTGAACAGCCTCACACATCTCAACAAAGTTGAGGAAGGCGATTCCAGCATGAACGTCTGGTGGCTCGGCCCGTTCCAATTGACCGCTTGGGGCGAGAACTGGCACAAGAACCATCATACGCACGCTGGTTCCGCGCGCCTCGGCCTTCGCTGGTATCAGACCGACATCGGCTGGTATTTCATCTGGATGCTCGAAGCCGTTGGCTTGGCCCACTCCGTCAAGCGCCCCCGCGCTTCCTAACTGGTTGCGCGTCGCCGGTTGCAATTTTTCGTAAACTGTTGAGGCGAATCTTCAGTCCCGGTTCTTGCGCTTCATGTACGCACAAAAATTCCATGTCCACGTGGTGATTCGCGGCGCAACCCGCGTCTGCCCGCTCGATTGGCTCGATCAATTTTGCATGCGCAACTTCACCAACTCCGCCGACTTTGACGATACTCTTCCGGTCGCCGAAGGCCAGGTCGAAGCCAGTTTTCGCCTTACTCCTGAACGGTTTGCTGAAGGTCTCGCCGCATGGTTGACGCAGCGCGGCAAAGGCGAAGGCCAGCCCGTGGCAGTACAAGTCACTCGCTAATAGATTCTTGGAACTTCCCTGTGTGAGGACAATCCACAGGGGAACGGCTCTAGGCTGCGGAATCCCGCTTTTCGCCGCGCAGCACGGCGCGAATTTGCGGCAATGCCGCCAGCGCCGCAGCTTCGCCGGCCGCTACCATCTCCGGCGTCTTCGTGAAATCGTCCCACACAAAGGGTTTTACGTCGGGTTCGATGATGACGTCCGCCTGCGTGCGCCAAGTCAGATCCGTGTGACGCTGGAGAATGTTGAATGAGCGGCTGAGAATGTCCGTGAACGTGCGCGGCTGCTCGAGGGTGCCCGACTCGAGATACACGGCGATAACAATGTCGGCGCCAAGAAGCAGTGCGCCTTCCACGGGCACCGGAGCGGTGAGGAATCCATCGACCAGCGTCCGTCCGTCGTATTGCATGGGCACGAATAGCCCGGGGTAGGCGCACGAAGCGCGAATCACGGGCGCAAGCGGGCCATGCGAGTAATACACGGAGACACCCGCGTTGATGTCCGTTGTGGCGATGGCCAGCGGCGTGTGCAGTTCTTCGAATGTTTTCACGGGAGTAAAGCGCGCAAAATATTTTTCCATGCGCTGGTTGGTAGCTAGGCCGAGCCACGAGGGTGTCCAGCGGCCGAAATCGGTGAAGCTCGTGTCCCCGCCAATTTTTTCCATCTCTTCGAGCGATGCCCCGGCACAGAAACTCGCGCCGATCAACGCGCCCACGCTCGTGCCTGCAATGCAGTCGATGGGGATACCGGCTTCACGCAATACGCGCAGGACTCCGATGTGCGCAATGCCACGGGCAAACCCGCCCGCAAGAGCCAAGCCGACGCGCGGACGTTCCTTGGGTTCGCCCTGCTCGCCGTAGGCAAAGGCGCGAAACTTGTCTTTTGCCGTTCGCAACCAGCCGAGAGTGCCGGAGCCTTTGCCTTCTTCCGCCATTTCTCTATTTTAGCCCCATCGCCGGGAACCAGCCTGGCGTTTGACCCGCGCATGCCGGTTTTGTAACCTGTCCCTTCGAACAAAGCTGTCCTTATAAATCCAGTAAGAAGGCGTGCCATGATTCGTCGCATCGAAAAGGCAGTGGTGCTGGGAGCGGGAACGATGGGCTCGCGGATCGCCGCGCATTTCGCGAACGCCGGGCTGCCGTGCATTTTGCTGGACATTGTCCCGCCGAATTTGTCCGCGGATGCCCCGGCTGGAGAGCGCAATAAAATCGTGCGCGCGGGATTGGACGCTGCGAAAAAATCGAGGCCGGCCGCGTTTTTTACTTCCGCGCTTGCGGAAAAAATTGCCATTGGAAACTTCGACGATGATCTGGCGCGTTGCGCCGAGGCCGATTGGATTATCGAAGTCGTTGCGGAGAATCTGGAAATCAAGCGGAAATTGCTGGCGCGTGTGGCGCAGTTTCGCAAGCCCGGGGCCATCGTAACCACCAACACGTCCGGCTTGCCCGTGCGCTTGATTGCCGAGGGCATGAACGAGGAGTTTCAGCAGCACTGGGCGGGGACGCATTTCTTTAATCCGCCGCGCTATCTGAAACTGGTGGAAGTGATTCCCGGACCGAAAACATCATCGGAAGTGGTCGAGTTGTTGAGCGAGTTTTGCGACCGACGGCTGGGCAAAGGCGTGGTGGTGGCCAAAGATTCGCCGAACTTCATCGCCAATCGCATCGGAACGTTTTCCATGCTCAATGCGCTGCGCCTGATGGGCACGCTCGGCATGACCGTGGAAGAAGTGGACGCTTGCACGGGACCGGCGGTGGGCTGGCCGAAGTCGGCCACGTTTCGCACCGCGGACATTGTGGGTCTCGATGTGCTCGTCCACGTCGTGAAGAACATTTACGAGACGGCGCCCAACGACGAGTCGCGGGAGAGCTACAAAGTTCCGGCGCTCGTGGAGGAAATGGCTAAGCGCGGCTGGCTCGGTGACAAAACAGGCCAGGGTTTTTACAAAAAGGTGAGGGGCGAGGGCGAGAAAGAAATTCTGACGCTCGACGTGAACACCATGGAGTATCGCGCCCGGCAGAAAGCGAGATTCGCTTCTCTCGAAATGGGCAAAGCGATTGAAGACACCCGGGAGCGGTTGCGCGCGCTGGTGGGCCCGGTGCTGGAGAGCCAGAAGGGCGACAAGGCGCAACAGTTTTTGTGGGGCGGGCTTTCCGAGATGTGTTTATATGCGGCCCGGCGCGTGCCGGAAATATCCGACAACGTTGTGGACGTCGATCGCGCGCTGCGCTGGGGCTTTGCATGGGAACTTGGGCCCTTCGAGATCATCGATGCCATCGGCGTCAAGGCCTTTGCCGGACAGGTGCAGAAGGAAGGCCGCGCGCTGCCGGCTGTCATCGAAAAGGTGCTCGCGAGCGGGCGGAAGGGATTTTACGAATCAGAGAAAGGAACGACGACCGTTTTTGATATTGGCACCGGCGCAGCGAAAAAAGTCGAAGAGCCAAAAGGCGTGATCATTCTCAAGTCATTGAAGGATGCGGGTCGCGAGGTGGAGCGCAATTCAGGCGCGAGCCTGATCGATCTCGGCGACGGCGTAGTGTGCTGCGAATTTCACGCCAAGATGAACGCCATCGGCGCGGACCTGATCGCCATGCTGCACAAAGGCTTGAAGCGTCTGGAGACGGATTTCGATGCCCTGGTCATTGCCAACCAGGCGGTGAATTTTTCCGTCGGCGCAAACCTGATGCTAGTTCTAGTCGGAGCTCAGGAGCAGGAATGGGACGAATTGCACATGGCGGTTAAGCAATTCCAGAACATCAATCTGGCGATTAAATACGCGCCGAAGCCGGTGGTGGCGGCGCCGCAGGGCTTGGCTCTGGGAGGCGGCTGCGAAGTAAGCCTGCACGCGGCAAGAATTCAAGCCGCAGCGGAAGCCTACATCGGCTTGGTGGAAGCAGGCGTCGGGCTGATCCCCGGCGGCGGCGGCACGAAGGAAATGCTGATTCGCGCGAACGAACACGCTGCTGGTGGTGAAGACCTGGATCTGTTCCATGCACTGAAGCCGGTGTTTGAAGCCATCGCCATGGCCAAGGTCGGCACCAGCGCGGAGGAATGCCGCGACCTCGGATATTTGCGCCGCGAAGATGGCGTCTCCATGAATCGCGACCGCCTGGTCGCGGATGCGAAAGAAGCCGCGCTGTCCCTGGTGCGCGGCGGCTACAAGCCTCTCGCGGCAACCTGGCAGGAAGGCGCGCAGACCACGCAGATCAAAGTGCTCGGCGAACAATTTCTTGCCGGCGCGAAGCTCGCCATCCACATGATGCTCCGCGGCGGATATGCCTCGGAGTACGACGCGCACGTGGGCCGCAAGCTCGCGAACATCCTGGCGGGCGGCGCGCTGACGTCCCCTCAGATGGTCAGCGAGCAGTACGTCCTGGACCTGGAGCGCGAAGCCTTCGTCTCCCTCTGCGGCGAAAAGAAGACCCAGGAACGCATCGCCCACACACTCAAAACCGGGAAACCCTTGCGGAATTAGGGAAGCCCGCCTGCACGATTCGTATAAAAACATATTGCTATAGCGATTAAATATGCAGTATTCTGCGAATTAACAGGAGGCGGATCGTGCAGAAACTGCTGGCGCCGCGGGAAGCGGCGAGTATTCTAGGCATCAGCTATCCCACCTTGAAGCAGTGGATCTACCACGGAAAAATCAAGTCGATGAAGACGCCCGGCGGGCACCACCGCGTGCCGGAGAGCGAAATCGACCGCCTGTTTCCAAGGAAACTGAACCACGGTGACATCGAAACGCGCCGTGGAAATTTCCGCAAGATCAGCGGACGAAACCAGCTGATCGGTCGCGTAATCGCGATCAAATTCAGCGGGCTGCTGGCGCAGGTCACGCTGGCGATTGGGGAACAGCATATTACCTCGATCATCACGGCGGATGCGGCAAAGGAGTTGCGGTTGAAGCCGGGAGAGCGAGCCGCGGCGCTGATCAAATCGACCGAAGTAATGATCCTGAGAGTGTGACAAAAGCAGTGATTTCCCACGGGTGACTGGTGACTGCTAGAAAAACAAACTGTCGCAAGTGGTTCAGCATTTTTCCGCTCATTCTTTCTGTCTTCCTCGCCCACCATGACGTGCGAGCCCAAGGAAAGGAAATCCGCATAGCGGCGGCGGCGGATTTGAAGTTTGCGATGGAAGAATTATCGGGAAAGTTTGAAAAGCAGACGGGAACCAAAGTGAATGTAACTTACGGATCGAGCGGAAACTTTTTCTCGCAAATGCAGAATGGAGCGCCATTCGACTTGTTTTTCTCCGCGGACATTGAGTATCCGAGAAAGCTGGAGGCTGCGGGACTCGCGGAGCCGGGGACCCTATACGAATACGCCGTAGGGCGAATCGTGATTTGGACGCCTGCAGATGTGAAAGTGGATGTTACCAAGCAAGGATGGAAAACGCTGTTGGATGCCAGCGTCGAGAAGATTGCCATCGCGAATCCGGAGCACGCGCCCTACGGACGCGCGGCGGTAGCTGCGATGCAAAACGCGGGAATCTACGAATCCGTCAAAGCCCAGCTGGTGTATGGAGAAAACATTTCGCAGGCGGCGCAGTTCGTGCAGTCGGGAAATGCACAGGCGGGGATTGTGGCGCTATCCCTGGCAGTTTCGCCGGCAATGCGAGAGGGGAAACGCTGGGAGATTCCTGCGGAGATGCATCCGGCGCTTGAGCAGGGAGCGATTATTTTAAAGGACGCGAAGAATAAGGATGCGGCTAGGGCGTTTCTGAAATTTGTGAAGAGTGAAGCAGGGCGCGCCATTCTAATGAAATCTGGTTTTGAATTGCCAGAAAAGCAGAGGAATGAAGAAAAAAGATAACGCTGAGACGCAGAGTACACAGAGGAAACGCAGAGAAGAGTAGGAAAAGAGGACGGCGAATGGAATCGTTGTGGTTGTCGATGAAGTTGGCGGGCTGCGTGGCGGCGATATTGCTCATAATCGGTATGCCGGTAGCGTACTGGCTGGCGTACTCGAACTGGCGCGGGAAATTCTTGCTCGAATCGGTAGTGGCGCTGCCGCTGGTGCTGCCGCCGACAGTACTCGGATTTTATGCGCTGGTGGCCATGGGGCCGCGCGGACCTCTGGGAAAACTGTGGATCGCACTGTTCGGGCACGGGCTGGCATTCACGTTCGGCGGACTGATTCTGGCGTCGGTGCTGTACAGCTTTCCTTTTGCGGTGCAGCCGCTGGTCGCTTCCTTTGAAGGAGTCGATCGAAAACTGCTGGACGCATCGGCGGTGCTGGGCGCGGGAGGCTTGCGGACATTTTGGCGAGTGATCCTGCCGTTGTCGCTGCCCGGAGTGGTGACGGCGGCGGTCCTGAGTTTCGCGCACACCCTGGGAGAGTTCGGCGTGGTCTTGATGGTGGGCGGGAATTTGGCGGGCGTTACGCGAACGGTTTCGATCGACATATACGATCGCGTGCAGTCTTTGGAATACGGCGAGGCCAATCGCATGGCGCTCGTGCTTCTCGTGATTTCCTTCGTTGTATTGTCAGTTGTCTATGCGGTGAATCGCCGCGTGTGGACGCCGTGGACAGCGAAGTAATCGCTGCGATGCTCACCGCGCGAATCCGCAAAGAGCGGCACAGCGCCGGCGCCTCTTCCTTCGTCCTTGATGTTTCCATCGAAGTCTCTCCCGGCATCACGATTCTGTTTGGAGCCTCCGGAGCCGGCAAATCCACGCTGCTGGATTGCGTTGCGGGACTAGCGCGGCCGGACGAGGGGCAAATCTTGGCCGGCGGCGATGTATTGTTCGATTCCTTGCGTGGAACCCATGTTCCGGCGCCGAAGCGGCGAATCGCTTACGTTTTTCAGACTCTGGCGCTATTTCCGCATCTGACCGCGGAAGAAAACGTCGCCTACGGATTACGGGATTTGCAGGCGGATGAAAGGCAGAAGCGAGTAGGAGCAATTCTCAAAGCCTTTCGCGTCGAGAAATTGCGGAAACAGAGGCCGGGCAAAATTTCGGGAGGAGAGCGGCAAAGAATCGCACTGGCAAGATCTCTGGTCACCGAGCCGCGCGTGTTGCTGCTCGACGAGCCGCTAACGGGATTGGACGCGGAACTGAAAGCCGCGATTGTGGACGATTTGCGCGCGTGGAATGCAGCGAAGGGAATCCCCATTCTGTACGTGACCCACAGCCGCGATGAAGTGGATGCTCTGGGCGAGCGCGTGATCGCGCTCGACAACGGACGCGTCGTAAGCGCTGGTGCACCGATGGATGTCCTGGACGCGCCGCGCCTGAAGAAGCTGGCGCAAGCGGCGGGCTTCGAGAATCTGCTGTGCGCCACCGTGCTCGATCTGCGCGAGGCGGATGGCGTGATGCGCGTTCGTCTGGGCGATAGCGCGTGCGAGATCGAGGTGCCGCTCGGCTACGCGGTGGCCGGGGGCAAAGTGCAGGTTGCTGTTCGCGCGGGCGATATTCTGATCGCGACGGAACGGCCGCACAGTTTGAGCGCGCGAAACGTGCTGGAGGGTCGCATCATTTCGCTCGACCCGCGTGGGACCATGGTCGTTGCGCGCGTGGATTGTGGCGTCACGTTCGTTGTGCACATCACTCCCGGCGCAGTGCGCGCACTGGAGTTGACCGCGGCCCGTCGCGTTTGGCTGGTGTTGAAAACGCATTCCTGCCATCTGGTCGATTAGAACGATAGTTTAAGAACCAAGAACTCCTCAGAGTTTCGGCTTTGCAGGAGCGGGCATGGCCGGCTTGACTGCGCCGGGGACGGAGAATTTGATCTCGTCAGCCTCGAGACTGCTGTCCTTGGTCGTGGCGTGAATGACCACGAGGTCACCGGCGGCGAGGTCGCCGGCCTTCGCTGGTTTGTCCTCATTGTTGGACCTCGAAACAATTACGGTCGAAGCGCCGAACTTCACTTCCACGGACTTCCCGTCCGCGGTTTTTACAACCAAGGAATCGGCGTTGATTTTCTCGACCGTGCCTCTCACGTGAACTTTATTGCCGTGCGCGAATGCCGCGCCCGTGACCAGTGCGATCAACAAAGCCAGCGTGGATAAGCGAAGTTTCATGAAAATCTCCCATTGGAATGAAGGTTCGGCATGCTACGGCGTCATTCCAGACGATGATCTTGTGATTCCGGCTTTCGTTGTGGTGTTGCTCTATTCAAAAAATCATTCTCCTGCTGTTCTTCCGCCCGATCATCAGGCCCTTTGGGATTATAGCGCTGCATTTCGATGTGTTCCGCGGCGGTGAGATGTGGAAGGTGGCGGATGAAGTGCACCAGTTTCCAACTGTTCTGCATGCCTCCGTGCTCGCCGCCATTGGAAAACGCCGGCATTCCCGTGAAGCGCACTCCGTTCTCGATGATCCAGAACAGCTCTCCATCCGTAAGATTCTGCGTTTCCGGCAAACGCAGATCCGGTGGTTTGGGGTAGAGGCCTTTGCCAATCATCGTCTGCCCGCCGCCATCGTTGGCATGGCAGACGGCGCAATGATCCGCGAAATGCAGCCGCGCATCGCGCAGATCCTCCGCCGAGGCCAGCAGAGGGTTCTGGGCCGCCCGCGCATTCGAAGGGATCGCCAGATGGCGCGCATTGCGAGCGACCATGATTTCGAATCGATTGGGCGTGGCGCGCGAACTGAGGCCATCATGTAGGAATGACGCGACCCCAGCGACAACCAGGCCGAGGAGCGCTACAGCAACGATGATCACGAGAGTTCTGCGTTTCATGGCCCTGTAAGTATGTTAATGGATGCGGGCCGGAGCGGCCAGCGGCGAATCATTCGGCGCTGCCGGCGACAGCGCTGCTTGGTTTCGCCCCGGCGCGCACAGTTGCGGTGCAGACGGAAATGGCGAGGAAGCATCTATTTTCCTATGATGTAAAGCTGTTGCGTCGCATTCGAATCAAAGCGGTGTGCGAATATCGGGCATTTTCAGAAGAGCGGCGGCCGAAAAACCCTGCGGATGCAGCCCCGCACGCCTCTACCTCTGGTAGGATACACAGGAAATGGCGACGCCCACGATGAACGGAATCGCATGGACGGCGGTGGAAGCCTGTCCGGCGGAAGTTCGCGAGATCCTCCAAGCCGCGACCTGCGGCACAGAGCTTACGTTTGAACAAGGACTGGTTCTGGCGACGGCGGAAGGACCCGCGCTGGAAGCGCTCGTGGCCGTTGCGGATCAGTTGCGGCGCGAAACGGTGGGAGACGCAATCACCTACGTCGTAAATCGAAACATAAACTTCACGAACGTGTGTTTCGTGGGATGCAGTTTTTGCGGCTTTGGACGCGGGCCCGGAGCCACGGATGCCTACTCGCTTTCTTTCGAGGAAGTGGTACGCCGCGCGTGCGAGGCTTGGGAACGCGGTGCCACGGAAGTTTGCATTCAGGGCGGGCTACCGCGCGACCTCGACGGATTTTTCTACCGCGATCTGCTCCGCGCCGTCAAGCACGCCATTCCCGAGATGCACGTGCATGCCTTCTCGCCGATGGAAATTGATTACGGCGTGACGAAAACAGGAATGCCGCTGCGCGACTACTTACAGATGATGAAGGACGAGGGGCTGGGCAGCATTCCCGGCACGGCGGCCGAAATCCTGGATGATCGCGTGCGGAAGGAGCTGAGCCCGAACAAATTGCTGGCGGGGCGATGGGTGGAGATCATCACTGCGGCGCACGAGCTGGGCATTCCGACGACTTCAACAATGATGTACGGGCACGTGGAAGAGCCGGCGGATTGGGTTCGGCACATGCTCCTGTTGCGCTCGATCCAAAAACGCACCGGCGGATTTACGGAGTTCGTGCCGCTGGGATTCATCCATGAGAACACGCGTCTTTACCGTCATGGCGGAGCGAGGCCGGGAGCGAAGCGGGAAGAGCACTTGCGAGTGCACGCACTGGCGCGGGTTCTGCTCCACGGTGCAATCGAGAACTTGCAGGTCTCCTGGGTGAAGCTCGGTTTCGAAACATCGCTCGCGTGCCTGCAAGCGGGCGCAAACGATTTCAGCGGCACGCTCATGGAAGAGAGTATTTCCAAGGCCGCCGGCGCAACTTTCGGAGAATATGTCTCGCCGGAAGAATTTCGCGCCAGGATTCGATCGATTGGGCGAGTTCCCGCGGAACGGACGACCACCTACAAAATTCGGCGCATCTTTGATGAGCCGGAAAATGACCCGCGGACCGCGCCGGCGCAACTCCCGATGGTTCGGGCGGAGAGCCACGTGACATACACCGAAGGCGCCTACTAGCGATTCCCATGCGAGCACTCCTCTTACCGGTCAAAAACCTGAACAATGCGAAGAAGAGGTTGATAGGTGTGCTGACGCCCGAAGAGAGGTTTGCGCTGGCCGGGGCCATGCTCGCGGATACCATTCGCGCGGTGCGAGGCGTGCGCTGCGCGGAAAAGATTTTTGTCGTCACCAACTACGAGCCCGTCATGCAGTTGGCTGAGGAATATCGCTGGGAGATTCTGCGCGAGGAGCAGCAGATTTCCGAGAGCCATTCCGTGGATGCCGCTTCGAAAATCTGCGAGCAGAGGGGCGTCAGCAGATTGCTGCGCCTGCCGCTGGATCTCCCGCTCATCCAATCGAGCGACATCGATGCACTCCTGGCCGAGGAATGCCAGGCGCCCGCTTTGGCAATTGTGCCCTCGCGTGATGGAACCGGCACAAATGCCATGTTGCGGACACCGCCCACTTTGTTCCCCTCGCATTTTGGGAACGGAAGTTTCGCCAAGCATCTTGCCGAAGCCGAAATGGCCGGCGCGCGGGTGATGGTGCGCGGCAATGCCCGGCTGGAGATGGATGTGGACGACGAAGCGGATTTGCGCGCCCTGCTCGAGTTC
>JBGQDD010000042.1:0-12324 GCA_041495665.1 Candidatus Acidiferrum sp. | reverse complement strand
TCCCACATCGACAAGCAGCTTCATGCCGGTCAGACCGACGTGCCCGCGCCGTGGTTTGAAGAGGAGTCCGATTGAAATGTCCCGAGGCTACCAACCCGAAGAGCATCTCGATGCGCGAGTGTCTTCCGAAGAGCGGGAGCCCAACGCCAATGAGCCGCCCAAAATCAATGAGGTTCGAAAGCACGCCCCGAACGATGCGTCGCCTTCGCCGGGTCGCGAGCCGGATCGCATCGCAACTCGCCCGGCTGAACCCCGCACGGTCTACGAACTTCGCGGCCGGACCTATCGCCTTCGGAACTCCGAAATCGCAACGATGGTTGAACTTGGGAAATTCCGTGTTGTAGCCAGGGAGGATCTCGCGGAATTCGTCTATGGCGGCAACAACGATCGCTTGAGACCCGATGTGGAAAACCTCGTTCGTCAGGGCCTTGCCGGAATGAAGTCCATTCCCCATGAGGAAACGGGCTCCCGCCAACTGCTCACGCTTACCAAGAACGGGCATCGCTTTCTTACGGGAACCCAGAGCGCTGGCAAAGGCCAGGCCCTGTACCACGGATTCACCAAACCCCGCGAGGCTCATCACGATGCCGACCTCTACCGGCTCTATCAAAAAGCCGCCGAAAAGATTGAGAGCCAGGGAGGCCGCAACCTTCGCGTCGTTCTCGACTACGAATTGAAGAAACACCTCTATCGCGATCTCGCGAAGCTCGGCAAAGACCGTAATTCCGCAGATGGCAAACACGCCATCGCGGAGAAGCACGGACTTCAGGTCGTTCGCGGAAAGATTCCTGTTCCCGACGTTCGGATCGAATACGAAACTCGCGATGGAGAGCGAACTCGCGTGGACCTCGAACTTGCCACTAGTCACTACCGGGGCAGAAATCTGTCCGAAAAAGTACGCGCTGGATTCTCTATTTACGCCCGTGCGGACGATGTTTCGAAGCTCAGGAGGGTTTTGGACCAGCGTGAACTGACTGCGGAGATTTTGTCGCTATGAAAATGCCCCAGGATCACATCGAACGAATTGCCGCACTCGGCTACACGGAGTCCGAGGCGCGCTTCCTTTATCTGGTGGCGACGCACTCCGGCTACTTCACGCTGCGTCACTTTAACGCCTTTACCGGGGTCCGCCGTGGAAAGCGTTGCATGGCTTTCGCACAGAAGCTACTGAAGCACGCCCACGCGACCATGCGCGATTACATGGGGACAGGATCGGTGTTTCATCTTTTTTCACGGCTCATCTACGGGCCGATTGATAAGGACAACGTCCGCAACCGTCGCCGCCACTCGTTCGATTACATCCGCACGCGTCTCGTGCAGATGGACTTTCTCCTTGAGAATCCAGGGCACGATTTTCTTGAGACCGAGACCGACAAGGTCCATCTCTTCTGTGAATCTCTCGCCGTTCCGAAGGACGTTCTCCCCGCGAAGGTTTACGAGGGTGGCCCTGGCAGCCATCCCACTGTTCGCTATTTCGTGGATAAGTTCCCCCTCTTTCTCGCGGCCCCCATCTCGGGTGCCTCGCCTGTGGTCACCTTCGGGTTTGTGGATTCCGGAACGGGAAGCCTGTGGAGTTTCGTCGCACATCTAGCGGTGTATCAAGGGCTCTTCCGCCACTTGAATTCCTTTCGCCTGCTCTACATCGCGCCGCGAGCCACCGAGTTTCGCCGCGCCGAAGATCGCTTCCGCGCGAGCGTCAAGCAGCCACTCGAATCCGACGTATCCGGCGAAATCCTACGCTACTTCGACATTCGCCGGAAGTGGGAGAAGCACGAGTACGTTGTGCCGGTAACGACTGACTTTGAGTTCCTGAATGAAGCAAGGCGGCGTTTTCAAGGCGATCGCTTCGAGAGTCTTTACCAAGCATGGATCGCAGGCCGAATCGCGGACCACGAGCTGCGGCTTGAGTTTTCACAACTGACTCCGGAACGAACGGTTTTCTTTGACACCTATCTCGTCCGGAATGGGCGATCACCGCTCGACGAGAGGCACACGAACGGGGTGAACGGTGCATGAAAGACACGGTTCACTGTGCGGTTCACCGTTCCGTTCACCTCCGCGGTGAACGGAAGTTGTTGGGAACGCTGAGGTTGCGCATGACGCGACGATTGATTTTGGACACGGGCAGAACACAAAACTGGGCTGGAGCGACCCCACTTCGTTGCCACGGAAACCGTGGCGGTCGCTCCAGCCCAGTGAACAGGGAAACGCTCTGTTCACCATCTGTTTTGCCCGTGTCGAGTTAGGCCAAAGAGAAAGAAGAAAAGGAAGGAGAACTCATGTCCATCATCAACAAGCCGCCGGAGATGGTGAAACGCGAATACGAACTGCAGGAACCAATTGCAGTCGCTGTTGAGAAGTACGCAACGTTCATTGCCAGCACGCCGGATCATGTCGTCAACTCTGCGCTGAAAATGGTGCTTTGGAGAGACGCGGATTTCCGGCGCTGGCGCAAGCAACAGCAGACGCCCACTGACAAGAAGGACGGTCACGCTGCGACGAAGGCAGCGCGAGCGTGATCCAAAGAATTCTCCACGCGAGGCACTTCCTCGCTTGCATCCTCGCGGCGGCCACCGGAATGGCGCTTTATTTTCGGGCGCCATTCCCCGACGCCAATCTCTTCCTCCACGTCATGGCAATTCGGTCGCCGTCCGCGTTTCTCTTTTTCAAGTACTCCTACACCCTCTTCCTCTACACCACACCGTACATCGTTTATTCCGTCCTGCTCTCCGGGGTCTACATTTTCGCGCTCAAAGCCACCCGCAAGATTCGGGCAGGCAAATTGCCCCTCTACCCGGACCCGGCGAAGAGAACCGAACTTTCGCTGGTTGTCGGCGAGCTGCACCATCCGCGCACGCAAATGCCGTCGGAAACACCGCACTGGCTGGTCATCCCAGAACGTGGGCTTTTTACGGGCATCGCCATCGTGGGCGCAGTCGGCTCGGGAAAAACGGCGGCGTGCATGTATCCATTCGCCGAGCAGATTCTCGCTTATAAGGCAACCGACAAAGATCGGCGCATCGGCGGGCTCATCCTCGAAGTCAAAGGCGACTTCTGCGGCAAGGTCCGGGAAATCCTCGCCCGGCATGGGCGCGCCGAGGATTACGTCGAAATCAGCCTCGATTCCGAGTACCGATACAATCCCCTCCACAATGACCTCGATGCCTACGCGCTCGCGTACAACATCGCTTCGCTGCTCAACAATCTGTTCGGGCGCGGGAAAGAACCCTTCTGGCAACAGGCCTACACCAACCTCGTCAAGTTCATCATCCTGCTTCACAAGGTTGCCTTCGATTACGTCACGCTATTCGATGTCTATGAATGCGCGATCAACCCCGACTTGCTGGAGAGCAAAATTAAGGAAGCAGAACGCCGGCTGATCGAAGCCGATTCCGTTCTGCTCTGGGAAGAAGAATATCTGAAGCATCCGAAGGACCTCGAACCATTCCCCTTCCGGCTCGATACGGAATCCAAGCGTTACCGCGCATCCCTCACACCAGGTCTCGCCGCAATACTGAAAACCAAGGGCATGCAGTGGGAAGCGGAGAATGCTTCCCGCAAGAATCCCGTTCCGGCTCGAAAGAAAGCCCAGCTCGAAGCCGTCAAACGCTGGTTTTTTCACGATTGGAAACGCATAGAGCCCAAGTTGCGCACCTCCATCGTCGAAGGTATTTCTGTATTTCTCTCGCTCTTCGACGACAACCCGGACGTCAAGCGCACGTTCTGTCCGCCCGCCGAGTGTTACGACCCTCACGCCAATGCCGACTTCAAGTTCGGCAAACCGCTGCCTTCGTTCTCCTGGTTAATTGAAACAGGGGGTTTATGTGGGCTGAACTTCCCGATCGGCATGAATCCCGGTCTGGCGAAAGCCATCGGAGTGATGATGAAACTCGACTTCGAGCGGGCCGTCCTCAACCGTGTGCCTGCGATGGAGAAGAATCCCGAGAGCTACTTCCGGCAGGTGTTGTTTCTCTGCGACGAGTATCAGCATTTCGCTACGGTTGGCGAGAGCGAGCCGACCGGGGATGAAAAGTTCTTCAGTCTGTCCCGGCAGCCGAAGTGTATCCCCATCATCGCGACCCAAAGCATCAGTTCGCTCAAGTCCGCGCTGCCCGGGGAATCCTGGCGAACCCTGCTGCAAACTTTTCGAACGAAAATCTTTCTGTCACTTTCCGATGACTTCTCCGCGCGGACCGCCAGCGAGCTTTGCGGACGCGAGGACAAACTAAAAGCCAGTTACAACCTGTCGGAGAGCGGACACGACGCGAAGATCAGCCTGCTCACTGGCAAGGCCATGTCGCACAAGGCGAATATCACCGCATCGAAAAGCTACAGCCCGCACCACGATCTTCGCTTCGACATGAAGGACTTCATGGAACTGCGCAACGCGCAGTCTGTAACCCTCGCGTACGACGGCACGAATCCGATGCCACCGATGTTTTGCTATCTCAAGCCCTACTACAACGATGTGAACAAATCCTACTTCCGGCAGCTTGCGGACGGAGAACTGTAATGAATGGATTCGAAACCATACTCCCATTTCTCAAGCCGATCGAGCATCTGATCCTCGATGACGCGATCAGTGAGGTTATGGTCAACGGGCCGGACCATATCTTTATTGAGAAGGACGGATTCGTCGAGCCGGTGCCGGGCATCCATCTGGGCGAGAAATCCCTGATGGTCGCGGTGAAGAATATCGCCCGTCGATTGGGAGACGACATTTCGGAATCGAAACCCATCCTCGATTCGCGACTCCCGGACGGAAGCCGCGTGGCGGCGGTCATCCCACCCTGCAGCGTGAATGGCGTCACCCTCACGATCCGGAAGTTCAATGCCCGGCACTTCGCCGTTGAAGACCTCGTTCAGGCGGGAACACTCGAACGGTGGCTCGCCAATCAGCTCGAAGCCTATGTTCTCGCCCGGAAAAACATCCTGATCGCGGGCGGTACGGGATCTGGGAAAACGACGATGCTTAATGTCCTTGGAAAATTCATTCCCTCCGATGAACGTGTCCTTCTCATTGAGGACACCTCTGAAATTCACATGGGCCAGGACAACCTCGTGCGCTTCGAAGCACGGCAGCCACAAAACGGTCTGCCTGCGGTCACCATTCGGGATCTTCTGAAAGCATCTCTTCGCCACCGGCCCGATAGGATCATCCTCGGAGAAATACGCGGCGGCGAGGCCTTCGATCTCCTGCAACTTCTTAACACTGGACACTCGGGGAGCCTTTCGACCGTCCATGCCACTTCCGCAAGGCAGGGCCTTGCCCGATTCACGAGCTGCGTTTTGCAGAGCGGCGTGGACCTTCCCTACCGGGCCATCAAAACCAACGTCGGTGATTCCGTCAACGTCGTCGTGCACCTCGAACGCCGCCCTGGCCGTCGCTTCGTCTCCGAAGTCGTGGAAATCCATGGCTACGATCCCGACAGAGATGAATACAACTACGGCTTCATTTTCGACCGTCATAAGGAGCTTGTATGAATCCCGCTGAAAAACCGGCACTGTTTTCCCCATCCGCGTCGGAATACATTCTCGACAATTTCGAGCCCACCGACCGCATTGCCATGCTCGTTCTCAACCGGGACTTCGGCGAAACCATCCAGCGCATCACCAGCGCCCAGAAAGCGTCGAGCCCCGAGTTTCAGGCCTGGCTTCGCTACAAGAACGCGAACGGCTCGGACATCTATATAGGGATGAACCCGTTGAAAAAAGATGCCTCGACTCGGACCAAGGAAGAAATCGAGTCCATTCGGCACGTCTATCTCGACCTAGACCACGGCGGACCGGAAGCCCTGGAATCCATCGAGAACTCCAGTATCGTCCCCAAGCCGAATTATGTCCTGAACAGTTCCCCGGGGAAGTATCAGGTCGTATGGAAAATCGAAGACATGAACCTCGAAGAGGCCGAAGGTCTCTTGCATGCTATGGCACGCGAGTTTGGAGGCGACCCCGCCGCGACCGACGCGACTCGCGTTTTGCGGGTTCCCGGTTTCGCCAACAAGAAGTACGAGACGGATTTCTATGTGCAGGCTCGCAGAGAATCGACGGATACCTATCACCTCCGCGATTTCAAACTACAAATCGACTCCCAGGATTCCCCGCGCCACAACTACGACGACCGCGCCAAACGCGAGTCCTCGCCACGGACCAACCTTAGTCAGTCCGAATACGATTGGGCTTTCGCTAAACGCGCCCTCGCCCGCGGCGAAGACCCGGAAGAGGTCATCCGGCAGATTGCGCAACACCGTGCGGGCGATAAAACCGACCCGGACTACTATGCCCGTCACACGGTGACGAAGGCACAGGCCGAGATCGAACGTGCATCGCGGCACACCGCGAAAGACGTAGGTCCAAAACCTCTTGACGAACGAACGGCTGGCAACGAGCCTTCCCACTCGTAACGGAAGATGAGACCGCGCGACACCAATCAGGTTCCGCCATCCGCTGATCTGGTATCGGTAACAGATCTCTGCAGGCAATTTGGCGTGTCGCACGACTGGGTATACAAGCGGGTCTCCGCCAACGCGGAAGAGCCTCTTCCCTTTCTTCGCTTGGGGCGACTCATCCGATTCAGAAGCGAGGAAGTGCGGTTTTATTTAGAAGTTCACCAAAGAGGAAAAACAAGTGGTAGCCTACTGGCTACCGACGGAATCGCTCGGGCCAATGGAAGGAGGAAACGATCCATGGCTCGTAAGCGGTTTCAAAAAGGACATGTGCGACTAAGAAACACGACTAATCCCTACTGGGAGGGCTTTTATTGGGAGGATCTTCGTTTAAGTGACAACCGGGTTGTGCGCAAGCAACGTGCTATCAACCTGGGCCGGTCAACGGAGATTTCTTCTAAGAAGCTCGCCGAGCGCAAACTGGCGGAAAAATTGGCTGAGGTGAACGATATCGACTACAGACCTCGGCCGGTTGCAACCGTCAGAGACTTCGTGGACATGCGATACAGGAAGCTCATTCTTCCTCTGAGGAAACGTACCACTCAGCATGGCTACAATGTCGTTCTTGCACATCACATTCTCCCTGAATTCGGCCCCAAGCAACTCGTTGAGGTCACGAGAGAGGATGTGCAGGATTTTGTCACCCGGAAGGTTGGCAGCGGCCTGGCCTGGAACACGGTGAAGAACATCGTTTCCGTTTTCAGCGCCGTCTATGCCGCGGCCGTTAAGTTCGGCTACCTCAAGGTGAATCCGGTTCACTCAGTAGAGATGTCCCAAGAGCCAGTCAAATTCCAACCGAAACTCCCCAGTGACGAGGAGATCCTGCAACTCCAAGACGCCTTGGATGACCCTTACCGCACGATGGTGTGGTTAACCTGTGCCACGGGCGTCCGAGTCAGTGAGTTGTTGGCTCTGCGCTGGGGTGCCATCGACTGGGAACACAACTGCCTTTGGGTGCGGGAAGCAGTGCATAACGGGGAGATCGATTCCCCGAAAACGCACCGCAGCCAACGCCCGATCCGACTGAGCAAAAGCGACCTGGCCAGGCTCAAGGAATTTCGGAAGGCACGACCTCAATCGAAGGATGAAGACTGGCTTTTTGTAAACACTCACGGTACAGCTCCCTTTCTAGCCGACAACGTGCTGGAGAGGATTATTCAACCCACCGTGAAAAAGTTGGGAATCACGCATGTGACCTGGCATTTGCTACGTCACTGGCATACAACCGTTCTGCATGATGAGGGCGTATCCATCAAGGTGACGCAGGAGAGGCTAGGCCACTCTCGCGCTGAAACGACCATGAAGCACTACGTACACCTGTCGCAGCAGGCAGATGCGGAGGCCGCAAACGCGGTGTCGCGTCGCATGCGAACGGCTCGCAAGACTCGCAATTCGCCGAGTTTTGTTAGCAGGATTGTTAGCAGGACGCCGGTTGCGAGTGTGGAACCAAGCGTAAGTGCTTGAAAACGTTGGAGGCGCGGGTGGGATTCGAACCCACGAATGGAGGTTTTGCAGACCTCTCCCTTGGGCCACTTGGGTACCGCGCCGAATCTCTAAGTATAGCAAATTTGCTGGAACTCTCCGGTCATCCCCAAGCAGCGTTGCTTCCGCCTAGCTCTACTTTTTCTCCGCAACCGCGGGAATTTTTGCTTCACGTAAAAATCGCGCGGATTCTTCGGGCGGCGTTGGGTTGATATAAAAACCCGTGCCCCATTCAAAGCCGGCCACTTTCGTCAACTTCGGAATAATTTCTATATGCCAGTGGTAGTGATCGTTGATCTCTTCACCGATCGGAGAGGTGTGAATCATGAAATTGAGGGCGGGCCGGTCCAGCACCTCGTCCAGCCGCATCAGGGTATCCTTCAGCATGCGCGCCAGGCTGGCATACATGGAGCTCTGGTTGTTCTCGTACGATGATCCGTGCACCTTTGGCAGCAGCCACATTTCAAACGGGAAGCGAGGCGCATAAGGCGCCAGCGTGATGAAGTGTTCGTTTTCACCGATGACGCGCTCGCCGGTGTCGCGTTCCTGCCGGATAATGTCGCAGAAAATGCAGCGCTCTTTCTCGTCGTAATAGTGCCAGCAGTTGTCGACTTCTTCGCGCACGCGCCGCGGGACGATTGGCAGAGCGATCAACTGCGAATGCGGATGATCGACGGTAGCGCCGGCAGCTTCACCGTGGTTCTTGAAGATCAGAATGTACCGGAAGCGCTTGTCATTCTTCAGGTCCAACATGCGGTCCCGGTATCCCCAGAGCACGTCTTCCACCGCACGCTCCGGCAGAGTCGCCAGCGTCGCCGCATGGTCGGGCGACTCCACGATCACCTCATGAGCGCCGACTCCGTTCATTTTGTCGAAGAGGCCTTCCCCTTCGCGGTCCAGATCACCTTCGATGCCTAGCGCTGGGAACTTGTTGGGTACCACACGAATGCTCCAACCCGGTGAGTTGGCCCCGCCGCCATTCCTCCCATAGACCAGAATCTCGGGCGGAGTCTTGGCTTCATTTCCCGCGCAGAAGGGGCAATTCTTAGCGTCCTTGGCGACCACACTCTCGCGCAGGAAATCGTTCGGGCGCTTCCCTCGTTCCGTCGAAATGATCACCCATCGGCCCGTGATCGGGTCCTTACGCAACTCCGGCAAAGCAATCCTCCTCGAAAAGGTTCTGGGTCACCCGCTCAGGGTGAGCAACCCGGAGACTTTGAATTGTACCGCGTCTGGCGTCTCCGTGAAGATGTTCCCGTTACGCTCTTCACATTTGAGGGCTGAACGCATCCTTGTGCAACCGTACCACCGGCGGCTGCCCGGGGCAGTTATCAATGGCCACTACATCAAACCGGCAGGGACATTCGCCCGCGTGACGTTCCGCCAGAAATCGCTGCGCCGTGCGAACTACCACGTGTTGTTTTTCCCTGGTAACGCTCAGTTCCGGCAGAGCCAGCAAGTCCTCCCGGATGGTTCGCGTTCTGACTTCCACGAATGCCAGCGTCTGGCCGTCGTAACCGACGAGATCGATTTCGCCTTTGATGCCGCGCGGAGTGTAATTCCGGGCTACGAATACGTACCCGTGCCTCCGCAAATACCAGTAGGCATAGGTTTCCCCGCGAACGCCGGTGCGCCGGGCTTCCAATTTTTTCGCGTCGCTGGAAAAACTCTCCTCTTCGCGCAAGCCGCGCCGAGCCGCCCAGTGCACCGCGCGAAACATCAGTTGTGAAAATATCGGCATGGTCCCGGCACCGATTCCCCGGTCTCCCGCGCAGTATAAACAAAAATCCCGTGGTTGCCATATTTCTTCTGCGGCAGCCACGGGACCCGGAAGATTCCACTGCTATTTTCTCGTCTCGAATCAGGCTTTCTTTTCCACTTCACGGAAGCAATCTTCCAGCGTCCGAACGGCAAAGTCCGCCTGTTCCTGATCGATCAGAAGCGGCGGTGAGAGGCGAATGGTGTTCTCACCCGCACCAAGCACCAGCAGGCCCTTATGAAACGCCAGATCGACGATCGCGTTGCGCAGATCCGCGGCCTTTTCCTTGGTTCGCTGATCGCGCACGATCTCAATGCCGATCATCAATCCGCGTCCCCGTACATCGCCGACGATTTTGAAGTTCTTCGTCCAATCGGCCAGGCGCCCGAAGAGGTAGTCGCCCATGCGTTGGGCATTTTCCTTGTACTCGCTCTCGATCAGGTCCATGGTGGCCAGCGCCGCCGCAAGGCACACCGGGTTGCCGCCGAACGTCGTGCCGTGCGAGCCCGGCTTCCAACGCATCACGCTTTCTCTTGCGATGATCGCGCCGAGCGGCATGCCGCTCGCGATGCCCTTCGCGGAGCAAAGAATGTCCGGTTCGATTCCAGCGTGTTCACAGGCCCACATCTTCCCGGTGCGCCCCATGCCAGACTGCACTTCGTCCACGATGAACATGATGCCGTGTTGCCGGCAGATGCGCTGCAATTCCTGCAGGAAGAACTTCGGGGCGGGCACATACCCGCCTTCCCCTTGAATCGGCTCGATGATGATGCCCGCGACGTCTTCGGGATCGAACAGCCGCTTGAAAATTTGCCCTTCGAGCTGTTCGAGAATTTCCGCGCCGCAAGTCTCCGTCGTGTGGCCGTGCGCGCAGCGGTAAGCGTACGGATACGGGATGTGCTCGATTCCACTGAGCAGCGCGCCGAATCCCTTGCGCTGCGTGGCTTTCGACGCGGTGAGCGAAAGAGCGCCCATCGAGCGGCCGTGGAAGCCGCCGTAAAAAGCGATGAACTTGTCGCGCTTCGTGGCGTATCTCGCCAGCTTGATGGCGCCTTCGATCGCTTCGGTCCCGGAATTCGTGTAGAAGACCTTCTTGTCTTCAGCGCCGGGCATCGTGCGGGCCAGCCGCTCGGCCAGTTGCGGCATGCTTTCGTAATAGAAATCCGTGCCGGACATGTGAATCAGCTCGGCCGCCTGCTTCTGAATCGCGGCAACAACTTTCGGATGGCAATGTCCGGTCGAGCACACGGCGATACCCGCCGCGAAATCGAGAAATGCATTACCGTCCACGTCTTCCACGATCGCGCCGTGCCCTCGCCTGGCCACCAGCGGATAATCACGGGTATACGATGGCGACATGAATTTCGCGTCTTGCTCCAGCACGCGCTTGGCGTTCGGCCCGGGCAACGCAGTCACCAGCCGGGGTGTTTTCACTTCCAAAGTCGTTGGCATCTCTTCCTCCAGTGAAGAAATCAAAAGGTCGGAGTTAATCGAATACTGCGGGGCGAAAGCAGGCGCGCGAACGGACGAATCCGGGAGTGGCCTGCGAGAGAGAAAATAGTTTAGTTAGTCGACGCCGTAGAGTTGTGGCCGCTGAGCGGCCGGCGGGTAGTTCCCCGGAAGGAATGAAGGGCGAATTTGAAGGTTAAGGCTCACTTGCGTTTCCAGCGGACGCTGCCATCTTTTGCGTCTTCCATTATTATACCACGATCTGCGAGTTCTTTGCGGATGCGGTCGGCGGTGGCGAAGTCGCGTTTCTTCTTCGCGGCGTTGCGCTCCGCGACCAGCCGATCGATCTCCTCGTCGCCGGGTCCGCTCCCCGCGCTGCCATATCCGAGCGTGCGCAGTTTTTCGCCGTCATTGTCTTCCACTACGGCGAAGACTTTGTCGAAGGTAGCCAGAAACTCCAGCACGGCGGGGACGTCACCCTGGCGGAATTCGCCCTTATCGACGGCGATATTCGCTTCGCGCACCAGGTCGAACGCGGCCGCCAACGCCCGCGCGGTATTCAAATCGTCCGCAAGCCCAGCGTCAAACTCTTCCGCTGCCTTTGCAATGCGCGCGGCCATGCCCTCTTGTTTGCCCGTGGGAAATTTTCCCCGCTTCAGCCGATCGGCGAAATTCCGCAGCCGCTCCACCGAGCTGGCCGCCTGCTGCAGACCATCGAACGTGAAATTGAGCTGCTTGCGATAAGGAACGCTGGCGAGAGCAAACCGCAGAGCCGAAGGCTTATAACCCTTCGCAAACAAATCGCGGAGCGTGAAGAAATTCCCGAGAGACTTGGACATCTTCTCGCCTTCGACAAGCAAATGCTCGGCGTGCAGCCAGTAACGCACGAAAGGCTTGCCGGTCGCGCCCTCGCTCTGCGCAATTTCGTTTTCATGATGCGGAAAGGCCAGGTCGATTCCACCGGTGTGAATATCCAGTGTCTCGCCGAGATACTTCATGGCCATCGCGGAACACTCAATGTGCCAGCCGGGTCGCCCGGGCCCGATCGCTGTCTCCCAGAAGTGCTCTCCCGGTTTCGGCGCTTTCCACAGCGCAAAATCCCGCGCGCTCTCTTTTTCGTAACGGTCGTTATCGACGCGCGCGCCCGCCTGGATGCCGGTCAGATCGATCTTCGAGAGCTTTCCGTAC
>JBGQDD010000041.1:0-12407 GCA_041495665.1 Candidatus Acidiferrum sp. | reverse complement strand
TTGCGGTGCTCATCATTGCCTGCCCCTGCGCACTCGGCCTCGCGACGCCCATGTCCATCATGGTTGCCGTCGGCCGCGGGGCCCAGGCGGGCGTCCTCATTCGCAACGCCGAAGCCCTCGAGACGCTCGCGAAAGTTGACACCCTCGTCGTGGACAAGACCGGCACTCTGACGGAAGGTAAGCCCCAAGTGGGGAATATCCAGGTCTTTGAGGAGAGTGAGGTTTCGAGGACGCAATTGCTTCGATTGGTAGCCAGCGTTGAGCGAGCCAGCGAACATCCACTGGGACAAGCGATTGTGCGCGCAGCGGGGGACGAGAAACTATTGACTCAATCCGTCGAGGAATTCCAGGCGACACCGGGAGGAGGCGCGGAAGGCAAAGTCGCAGGCAAACACGTATTGGCCGGAACCGCGAAGTTTTTGAGGGAACGCGGTGTTCAGCTTCCAGCAGGAAAAAGCATGGGGGTTCTCACCGTTGGAGCAGCATCGGTGACCGCGGTTTACGCAGCGATCGACGGCAAAGCTGCAGGTGCTTTTTTCCTTACCGACAAGGTAAAAAGTTCATCTGCCGGAGCGATCCAGCAACTGAAGGCTGAGGGTGTTCGAGTGGTGATGCTCACTGGAGATCGGGCGGAAACTGCAAAATCCGTAGCCACTCAACTGCAAATCGAAGAAACCAAGGCGGAAGTCAGGCCCGAGGGGAAAAGCGAAATCGTAAAGAATCTGAAGAATGAAGGCCGCGTCGTAGCCATGGCCGGGGACGGAATCAACGACGCTCCCGCGCTCGCGGCCGCCGACGTGGGCATCGCCATGGGCACGGGCACGGATGTCGCCATCGAAAACGCAGGCATCACGCTCCTGAAAGGCGACCTGCGGGGAATCGTGCGGGCACGAAAACTGAGCCGCGCCACGATTCGCAATATCAAGCAGAATCTTGCTTTTGCCTTTCTCTACAATGTGATCGGAATTCCCATCGCCGCGGGCGTTTTCTATCCCATTTTCGGCTGGCTGCTGAGCCCCATGCTAGCCAGCGCCGCGATGAGCTTCAGCTCCGTCTCGGTGATAGCTAACGCGCTTCGTTTGCGAAAAACGGCGCTCTAACTGCATCAAACGTCAATCAGCGCGGATTTCGAACTTAGTGCTGCAGAATAAATTTCTGGATTCGTTTGCCGGTGTCGACCTCTCCCGTATAAAGATTCCCCTGCGAGTCGGACACGATCTGATGTACCCAGTGAAACTGGCCGGCGTTGCGGCCGTTGTGTCCCGTTTGGCCCACGACCGCGCCATCTTCGCGGCGCAACGTCCAGATCACATTGTTCTCGCCGTCCGCGACTAAGAGATACTTTTGATTCTCGTCTATGGAAAACGCGAATTGCCAGACGGATCCTCTGCCCAGCGTCTGTGGCCGCACAAAAAACTCTTTCACAAACTTGCCCTGCTTGGTGAAGACCTGCATCCGGTCATTCATTCGATCGCAAACGTAGACCAAGCCATCCCGCGAAATATGGACGCAATGCACGGGATTGCGGAACTGCTGGTCTGGGGGCGCCGCCGGATTGTAGGCGCCGGGATCCACATCATTCGGGGGATTACCGTACGCACCCCACAGGCGCTTGAAGGTGCCTTTGTCCGAGTCGTAGACGACGACCCGCTTGTTCAGATAACCGTCGGCGATATAAATCTCGTGGGCTTCGGAATCCACATCCATGCCGGCCGGTCGCCCGAGAATGTCGGCGCGCAGGCTGTTTGGCGGATCGGTGGAAGGATGGCCAATCTGCATGAGGAAATGGCCATCGTTCTTGAACTTCAACAGGTGACGATCGGAAGAGTCGGCGCCGCTGATCCATACGTTATCGTCCTTGTCCACGTAAATCCCGTGCTCTCGTTTTGGCCAATCAAATCCGTCGCCAGGGCCGCCCCAGGATTGCAGCAGGTTTCCCTGAGCATCGAATACCAGGACCGGAGGCGCGGCGAAGCAGCACTGCGACTCCGGCGGAGTTTGCGCAGCGCCCAACTCATCCACCGTGTTTAAGCCCGGGCGTTGCAAAACCCAGATGTGGTCGTGGCGATCCACGGCCATGCCACCCACTTGGCCCATGATCCAGTTGTTGGGCAGTTCCTTGGGCCAGGACGGATCCACTCTGAACGTTGGCGCATCTGGAGCAGCAGCTGTCTCCGCAGCGGAGTGGATGGCCAACACAATTCCCATCGCAAAGCCAATCAAGAAGACAGTTTGCGTCGGGCGAATTCCGGCAATGCGCATGGTGCTCTCCAATCAACGAGGTTCAGGCCGGGGTGGCAGCGCGCGGAGTATAGGTGCGCGGTACCGAGCTGTCAACGAAACGAAAGCCGTTGCGCCGCAAAATGAGAATGCACGATCTGAAGAAATCACTTCTTGCCAACAGGTTCCAGCAGCCAGATCTCATCCGAAATGTGCTGATAGTTCGTGGTGACAAGCCACTTCCCGTCCCGCGATACGTCGAATGGAAAATTCGTCCCGACAAAATGAAGGCCCGATATCGTTCGAAGCTTGCCGGTTTTCATGCTGAACACCTGAATCTGTGCGTTCCCATCAGGTCCGACAGCCTGAAAACCGATCTGATCTCCATCCGGCCACCACACGGCCCATCCACCGTTTTCCGTTAGACGCCGTAGCCCGGTTCCGTCGGGATGCACAATCGAAACGCCACCCGAAAACCCGCGATTCGGACTGAAACTGATCCATTTTCCGTCGGGAGACCAGCGTGGAAGAGTTCCTGGTGCATCGAGCAGGCGCCGCGGCCCGCCGCTTCCGTCCGTGGAAGAGATGTATAGGTACGAAATTTTGTTCTCCGTGCGAGCGAATGCCACGGAGCGTCCATCGGGAGAAACATCGCCGTATGCATCGCTTCCAGAAGTTGGCGCGGACGCCGGTTTTGCTGGACCACCCTCGCTGGGAACGCGCCAGAGACTCAATGGTTCCGTTCCCCAGGTATTGAAGTATATCGAGCTGCCGTCCGGCGTGAAGCGCGGATAGATTTCCGGCACTTTTCCCGAGGTGAGCTGCCGTGCCGTAACTCCCTCCGCCGGGATGAGCCACAAATGCCACGAACCGTCGGGCTCATCGCGCGAATAGGCGATCTCCTGACCATTCGGAGAGAATGCCGGAGCCCACAAACGGGAGGCGTCCGTCAGAAGCGTCGTGCTCGTGCCGTTTGCCAGTGAATAGAGGAGAAGTGTGTTTCGCGACCGGGAATTCAGGAACGCTATCGTGCCGTTTCGAGCGACACTTGGCGATGTGTCTGGGCCGGGGCCGGTGGTCAATTGAACGGGCGGTTTTGCTTGAAGCGGTTGCCACCACAGGTTTGATGCCCCACCGCGGTTCGAACGGTGCACAACGCCGCGGCCATCCGGTGTAAAGACCGGCGAATCACTGACCACACCCTGCACATCTTTCGTCAGCCGCGTTGCCCCGCCTCCCTGGGCCGGCACAATCCAAATTTCCCGGTTCATTCCTCCGCGACTTCGCGAGACAGACAGCAGAGTGCCATTGGGCGACCACGCAGGGCGCCCAAAGAATGGATAGATATCGTCGCTTTTCAGAAGAACGCGGGTGTCCGAGCCGTCACTGCCGGAGGTCGCCAGCGCTTCCGGCTCGCCTTGCTTCCGCACGATGAATGCGAGCCTGCTTCCGTCAGGTGACCACGCCGGGTATTCGGCACCCGATACCAAGGGAACAGCATTGCCGCCTAGTGCGGGGATGAGGTAAATATCCCCCTGGCCCGCGTTCGAAGTGTATCTCACGAAAGCAAGCTTCTCGCCGTCTGGACTAAACTGAGGCGCATCCTTTCCTGAATCATCATGCGTCAGCCGCACGTGCTCGCCGCCCGCTACCCGGCTTACGTAGAGTTCCTGGCGGCCGTTGTTGTCTTGGACATATGCAACCATCTTCGCGTCCGGCGAAAGCGCCGGTCCGCTCAGGTTGCCTTCCGAAGAGATAAAGAGCCGCAACTTGCCGCCCGTTTGCGGACCAGCGGTGGGCTTGCTGAAGCGGCCGTACACGAACAGAACAACGGCCACCATTGCAAGGAGACTCACTGCCGGCAGCACATACCAAGTCGGGGATTTCTTCTCCGGCTGCAAGGTTACCCGTGGAGCGACCCCGGTGTCGGACTGCAGCGCCTCCAGAGCCGCACGTATTTCACTTGCCCGCTGATAACGTTTCTCTGGCTCCTTTGACAGACAGTGCATGATGACCGCGCGGAGTCCCGGTGTCACGTGCGTCGGTAATGCCGCTGGTGATTCCCGCAGAATAGCGGTCGTCAATTCGAATCCCGTGCGCCCATGAAAGGGAAGCGCGCCCGCCGCGAGTTCGTAGAGAAGCACTCCCAAGGACCAGAGGTCGGTGCGCACATCGGGGTCCTTCCCCTGGAGCAACTCCGGCGCCATGTAGGCCAGCGTTCCGACGATGCTTCCCGAATCGAGGCTCGTCGAACGCGTGACGCCTTCGAGCGAACCCTCCTGAATTTTCATTGCCAGGCCGAAGTCCAACACCTTCAGTTGACCCGACGAAGTCATTCGAACGTTTGCCGATTTCAAGTCCCGATGCAGAATTCCCTGCGTATGAGCGTGGTCCATGGCGTCGGCAATTTGCGCGCCAAGATCCAGCACGGATTCTGTCGGCAGTCCGTTCGGGGGGATGCGACGGCTAAGCGTTTCGCCGGCGAGGTATTCCATGGCGATGTACGGCTGGCCATCGACCTCGCCCACTTCATAAATCGTGCAGATGTGCGGATGATTCAGGGCGGAGGCGGCCCGCGCTTCGCGCAGGATGAGCTCGCGCGACTCCGCATCCGTGAGCGTGTTCGTCGAGGGCAGCTTGAGGGCGACGTCGCGGTGGAGGGTTTCGTCCCGGGCACGAAAAACCACACCCATACCGCCGGCGCCAGCTTTTTCCAGCACGGTGTAGTGGGCGAATGTCTTGCCAACCATCAGCTAGGACCTATGCGCGGAATCATAGGTGGTCCCGCGAATCCCGTCAAACCTCATCGGCCCCTGGCGCGGGCACCTGACCAAAAGCCTCGCCCATCGTCTAAAGGAGCAGGACGAGGGAACTTTTCTCACACCGTTGCGTATCCATTTGTAGCAGCGAGGCCAAGACAGCGGGGGTCGAGTATGTCCAGTAATGGCAATGCTTTAGGAAACGGAAAAAACGGAAAAAACGGCAAAAACGGCAAGAAGCGCCGCCGCATCATCTGGGCGGCGATCGCGGTGGTGGCGCTGGCGGGCGGTGGCTATGGTGTCAAGGCGGCGCTCAGCCCCAGCCGCACCATTGACCCTTCCAAGATTGCTTCCGCGGAGCGCGGTGACTTGGCGCGCGTGGTTGTAGCCACCGGCAAGATTCAGCCGCTTTCCAAAGTGGAGATCAAGTCCAAAGCCAGCGGCATCGTGAAAAAGCTTTATGTGGATTACGGCGAGACTGTGAAGCAGGGCCAGTTGCTTGCGGAACTTGACAAGGTCCAACTCGAAGCCGCCGAACGCGCTTCCCGTGCCAACTTGCAAGCCGCCGAAGCGGCGCTG
Source organism: Candidatus Acidiferrum sp. (assembly GCA_041495665.1). Lineage (GTDB taxonomy): Bacteria > Acidobacteriota > Terriglobia > Acidiferrales > UBA7541 > Acidiferrum. The sequence continues at coordinate 6,849 of JBGQDD010000041.1, read as the reverse complement.
GATTCTTCCAAAGCCACACTGGAGCGCAACAAAGTCGATGCGGAAGGCCCGGACGTGCCCTTCCTGAAGCTCAATATGGAGCGCGCCGAACAGATGTACAAAGACGGCGTGATGTCCAAGAGCCTCGTCGAGGACGCGGAGAAAAATTATCAGCTGGGGCTGAATAAGCAGGTGAGCGCGCAGCGCACGCTTGCCGTCTCCAAGGCGGAAATTGCCAAATCCGAAGCCCAGGTGGCGCAAGCCAGGGCTTCGCTGGAAAACGCGCAGGAAGATCTGCGCAACTCCACGATCGTCAGCCCGATTGAAGGGCTGGTCCTCTCTCGCGACGTGAATATCGGCGACGCGGTCAGTTCTATCTTGGTGCTCGGCTCCCAGGCTACCTTGATCATGACCCTCGGCGACGTCAGCGAAGTTTACGTGCAGGGCAAGGTCGATGAAGCGGACATCGGCAAGGTCTTTTTCAGCCAGCCCGCGCGCATCGTCGTGGAATCCTTCAAGGACAAGAAATTCACCGGCAAGGTCACCAAGATTTCTCCTCTTGGCAAGGAGAAGGACAACGTCACCACCTTCGAAGTGCGCGTCTCGATTTCCAATCCTGGCGGCGAGCTCAAGGCCAACATGAGCGCCAACGCCGAAATCCTCCTCGAGGAAAAGAAAAACGTGCTGATGGTTCCGGAAGCCGCGCTGATATACGACAAGGAGCGAAAAGCTTCTGTCGAGATTCCCGACGCCAAGGCCGACAACGGCAAGAAAAAACTTAGCGTCAAGCTCGGCATCTCGAACGGAGTGAAAACGGAGATCCTCGAAGGTCTCGGCGAGAAGCAACAAGTCATTCTGCAATAGTTGAATCAACCGGCGAAGCGCCATGTCATTCCAGGACTTACTGCGAGACACGCTGACCACGCTCTGGGCCCATAAACGCCGAACCATGCTGACGATGTTCGGCATCGCCTGGGGAATCATCTCGATCACTGTGATGGTCGCGGCGGGCGAGGGGCTTGGCAAGGGCATTCAGAAAAACCAGGAAACTTTTGGCAAGGACGTCATGATCGTTTTTGCGGGCCGCACCAGCATGCAGGCTGGTGGGACGCGCTCCGGCCGCATTATCCGTTGGGCAGAAGACGACTATCTCCAGGTCGCGAAGGAAGCGCCTGCGTGCAAGTACGTGATGCCGGAACTCGGCAACGATGTGCAGGTGCATAGCCTCTTCAACAGCGGAAAACTTCAGGTTGTCGGCGCGTTGCCGCCATTCACCGAAATTCGCAGCATTGCCGTCGCTCAGGGCCGCTTCTACAACGAAGAGGACAACGCGGAAGCTCGCAACGTGGCCTTTCTCGGCAGCGATGCAAAAAAGCAACTCTTTGCCGACCGCGAAGCCCTCGGCCAGACGATCTCGTTGAACGGGGTTCCGTATACGATTATTGGAGTCATGAAGCCGAAGGAACAGAATTCCAGCTACGATGGCGCGGATGTACGAAAAGTTTTCATCCCGTTCAATGCGATGCGCCGCGATTTCCCAAACAAGCCGCCGGCCATCGAGCACAGCGTGGACCGGTTGCTCGTTGCGCCCTGGTCGCTCGAGACGCACCCTGACTGCGTGAGACAAGTTCGTCGAACGCTCGGACGGCTGCATAGCTTCGATCCGCGTGACAAGGAAGCCGCCAGCATCTGGGACACCGTCAAGAACGCCGAAGCCAACCGTATGATCATCGTGGGAATGGAAGTTTTCATGGGCGCGGTTGGAGTGGCCACTCTTTTCCTGGGCGGCCTGGGCGTCATGAACGTCATGCTCGTCTCCGTCCGCGAGCGCACGCGCGAAATCGGCGTCCGCAAAGCGCTCGGCGCAACTCGTGAATCCATCCTTCGCCAATTCTTTCTGGAAACCATCATCGTGGTGGGTTTGAGCGGCGGCACGGGGCTGCTCCTCTCCTACGGTTTTTGCGCGCTGGTGAATCTGCTGCCCATGCCGCCGTTTTTTGCGGGCCTGCTTACCAGTTGGAAGCTAGGCGCGCTATCCATTTCTCTGCTCGGCTTGATCGCCGTCCTTTCCGCACTCTATCCGGCGAATCGCGCCGCCTCCGTCGATCCCATCGAAGCCCTGCGCTTCGAGGCGGGAGGATGAGAACAAGTTCTAAGTTATTAGTTCTTAGTTTTTAGCAAGAGAGGGCCGGAGAGTTGGAAGGGGATTAGCTGATTGAGTGGACGAGTTCTTCGTTTTAATCGGATTCGACGTGAATCGCCGCGGATCTACTTGCTGGATCAGCCCGGTCAACATGCGCCTGATTTCATGGAGGCTTACGTACAGCGCTTCATGCTGCTTCTCGGTGAAGAGACGAAGGTCGCGGGCGAGGAGAAGGAAATATTCCAGCTCACTGGCGGAACCGGCGGAAATATGGAGAAATTGGCAAAACTCCGCACTACTAGCGCGAGCGCATCCTTCAGCGATGTTGGCCGGGACAGAAGCGGCTGCCCTTCTCATCTGGCTGGTGATTCCGTATCGTTCGTATTCAGGAAAGACCACAGTCGCGGCATAGATGCGCAGCACCAGTGCATGGCTCTTCTGCCAAACCTTGAGTTGCTTGAAATCCTGCATTGCGCACCCCCTACTCACTTTTTTCTTTGTATTTACTTACAACTAATAACTAATAACTGTCAACTCTTTCGAGGCGCGTCGTGCTGATTGAAATCTTCAAGGAAGCGTGGGCCGCCCTGGGCCGCAATCCTGTTCGAAGTTTGCTCACCATGACGGGGATCGCTTGGGGAATCGTGGCGGTGACACTTTTGCTTAGCTACGGTTCCGGCTTTCGCAATGTTTTGATGTACACATTCGAAGTCTTTGGCAAGGGCGCAGTGGTTTGCTGGCCCGGAACGACCAGCGAGCAGGCGGGCGGCGAGCGCGCCGGCAAGGCTGTCCGCTTCGAGCAAGAGGACGCGGATTGGGTGAAAGCCCAATCCCCGCTCGTCAAGCGCGTGACGCGCGAGACGGTGCGCTGGAAGGGCATTACGCACGACGCGCGGCTCTCGGAGACCGCCATCCGCGGCGTCTATCCCGAATACGGCGAAATGCGCAATGAAATTCCCATGGAAGGCCGCTGGATCTCTCCCGAGGATATCGCCGAGCGCCGCCGCGTGGCTTTCCTCGGCGCCATCCTGCGCAGGAAACTCTTCAGCGGCACTCCGGCAATTGGCGAAACGGTGCGCATCGACGGCGTAAAATTCACCGTCGTCGGCTCCATGGACACGAAATTTTCCGACAGCAACTATTTCACCAGCGACGATGAGTCCGTGTTCATCCCGTACACAACGGCAGGCGACCTGTGGGACGCGCGCTACGCCAGCGTGATGCTCTTCGAGCCAGTCGCGCCGAATTTTGAAGCCGACGCCATGCAGCAGTTCCGAGCCGCCATCGCCAATCGCCAGCACTTCTCGCCGAACGACAAGCGCGCCATCACCATGTTTGGCCGCGAAGAGTTCAAGCCCATCTACGAAGGAATCACCTTGGGTATCGAAGCGCTGCTCTTTTTTGTTGGTGCCCTCACGCTGGGCATCGGCGGCGTGGGCGTGATGAATATCATGCTCGTCTCGGTCGACGAACGCGTCCGCGAAATCGGCCTCCGCCGCGCGCTCGGCGCAAAGAAATCTCACATTCGCTGGCAGTTCTTGCTGGAAGCGTTGGTCATGACGCTGGCCGCCGGAGTGATCGGCATGGCGCTTTCCGCAGCCATCACCTCAGCGATCGGCACGCTGCCGTTCCTCGGCCCTGCCTACGAAGACGACACCGGCAAGGTGGACATCAAACTCACTCTCTCCTTCGTCACCATGATGCTGTCCACTGCAATCCTTGTTGTCGTCGGCGTGATCAGCGGCTGGCTCCCCGCCATGCAAGCCGCCAAACTCGACCCCGTCGAAGCCCTCCGCTACGAATAGTTGATGATTTCGTGAAATGTCTGTGCCGCTCGCCCAGCGCGGAAATCATTGTTTGTCCGCAGAGAAGAGGGCCAGCAGCATCCCTGCAACCCACAGAAAATAGCCTTCGCGCGGGTAGAAATCTTCCGTGTGAAAAACAAACCAACAAGAAGGAAGCATCGCGATGAGCACAATTCGCAGCGTGGGGAAAATCAGCGGCCTCTTCGAGCACACCATCGCTGCAAGGAATATAGGATTAATCCATCCGCTAAGTGCAAGCGAGGTCCATTCGAGGTCCGGGAGCAGCCCTTGAAAGTGGTTTTGCATATTGGTGTGATCCCAAGGGAAGGAGAGAGCAAGGAATGCGCACAAGAACCCAGGCAGTGCTCCCGATCCCAGAGATACATTCCTTGCGGCAGGAAGCGCAAAACTAAGAAGATAAATCAGCAGACCCGCGACCAGTACTTTTTTCGCAGGCCGCATCGGTAAAAGACTAGGTCTGTCCCAAGATGGCATCGAAGTAAGCCAGCATGTCCGGTGAATCCCACCGCTGGAAGCCGATAAATTTGCGGGCGATCTTGCCGTGGCGGTCGATACCGTACGTCTCTGGGTACATCGACGTGCCGTACGATTGTCCGATAGGCGAATGATTGTCTCTGGTGAGCGGATCGCGATAGGTCGGGAAAACTACACCTTGGTCGCGGAGGAATTTTTCGTAAGCCGTGGGGTCTTCGTCGGCAGCGACCCCGAGGATCACGCCGTTCCGCGCTTCGATGTATTTCTGCAGGCGGTTTAGCGCGGGAGTCTCCTCGACGCAAGGCGGGCACCAACTCGCCCAGAAATTCAGTACCACGACCTTGCCTCTTAAATCGGTCAGATGCCCGGGCTTCCCTAAAATATCCAGCGGGAAGTCTTTCGCTGTCGTGCCCGCAATCGAGGCCTCACCCTGGCGGTAGCTCGGCATCGCAAACAGCAGGATTACGCCCAGCGCAGCCGCCAGCACTCCCCAAGCTGCAATTTTTCGAAGGATTCTCATCGAATGCTATACTAACTCAATCTCCCCCAGCCGGGAAACGACCCTTCCGTATCCACGACACTATGTCCAGCGACGCACACAATCCACCTACCCGCGGAACTCTCGTCGCAGCGGCGACCGCCGGCTCCGTCACGGCCATCGTTCCCGCCCGGAATGAGGAGGCGGTCATCGCGGCGTGCATTACGTCCCTGGCCAGCCAGCCGGAAATTGCCGAAATCCTGGTGGTGAACGATCAGTCCACCGACGCGACCGCCAGCGTCGTGCGCGGTCTCATGGAGAAGATTCCAAACCTGCGCCTTCTGGAATCCAGCGGGTTGCCCGATGGCTGGGTTGGCAAGAACCACGCCCTCTGGCTTGGAGTGCAACAGGCGAGGTGTGCCTGGCTCCTGTTCACCGATGCCGACGCGGAACACGAGCGAGACTCCGTCTCCCGTGCACTCCAAATTGCGCGGGAACAAGGTGCCGCTCTGGTTTCATTTTCTCCCGAGCAGGTCACCGAGACCTGGTACGAAAAGGCCCTGATTCCTTTTATCTACTTGCGCCTGGCGAAGCGCTTCTCCTATGAAAAGGTAAATGATCCGAACTCACCTGCCGCGGCTGCCAACGGCCAGTTTCTGATGATGAGCCGCGATGTGTACGACACCATCGGCGGCCATTCCAGCGTGGCCGGCGAGCTTTTGGAAGACGTCGCCCTCGCCATGCGCGTAAAGGCCGCGGGCCGTCGCATCTCGTTCGGTTCCGGCAAAGGCATCGTGCGCGTGCGCATGTACCGCTCGTTCCAAGCGATGTGGCAGGGCTGGAAGAAAAATCTCTATCGCTTGATGGGCGGCACACCATGGGCCGTTGTCCGCGAAATGGAGTCAAATCTTCCCTGGATTCCAGTCCTGCTGATCCTTACAGGACTGAAGTACCCTTTCCTGCTTTTCCTGGGCGTTTTGCTCCTGATTGCCCGCCAAACCAGCTACGGCCTCGATCTCGCTCGTAACCATTTCCCCTTCTCCTTCATCTTTTATTACGTGCCTGCCGTGGCGCTGTACCTAGCTGTGCTCTGGGCGTCCTACCGGAGCCATGTCAACGGAAGAATCCAATGGAAAGGCCGGGAGTACTCCGTCGGAGCCCCCGAATCGGCGCGATAAGCGAACAGCCATGGTTCTTCTCACGCGAAAAATCGAATTTGCGGCCTCGCACCTCTACCACAACCCGAATTTCTCGGCCGAGGAGAATCGTCGGATCTTTGGAAAGTGCAACAACCCCCACGGCCACGGGCACAATTACACGCTGGAAGTAACCGTTGCGGGCGAGCCCGATCCGGTCACTGGCATGGTGCTGGACCTGAAAGAACTAAAAGAGATTCTCGAACGTGAAGTGATGCAGCGCATGGATCATCGTCATCTCAATTACGAGGTCGCTGAACTGGCCGGACAGATTCCGACCTGTGAGAACATTGCACGCGTGATCTGGCAATTGCTGGAGCCGAAAATCACGCAAGGCCGCCTGCACCGCGTACGGCTTTACGAGTCGCCCGACCTCTTCGCCGATTGCTACCGCAACGGCGCCGGCGCAGCGGGGAAGTCATGAGCAGCGCGCTCAAGATCGAACTCGGCCGCCGCTATCGATTCTCGGCGTCACACCGGCTGCATAGCCCGCATCTAAGTGAAAAGGAGAATTGCCGTGTCTTCGGGAAGTGCAACAATCCCTATGGCCACGGTCATAACTACGTGCTGGAAGTCAGCATGTCGGGAGATGTTGACCCGGCCACCGGCATGATCGCGAATCTTGCCGATCTGGACGCCTTCGTCGAACGCCAGGTGCTCGAGGAATTCGATCGCAAGTCGCTCAATGAAGATGTCCCCGCGTTTCGCGAGAAAGTGCCCACCACCGAGAATTTGTGCCTCGAGATTTTTCAG
>JBGQDD010000040.1:0-12481 GCA_041495665.1 Candidatus Acidiferrum sp. | reverse complement strand
CGCATCCCCGCCGAACCCAAGCGCGACAATATCTTCGTCTCCTGGGGTGAGCCCGTGGTCACGCTCTCCACGCACATGGACACCGTTCCGCCGTTCTTCGCTTCTCGCGAAGACGGCGAATTCATTTGGGGCCGCGGTTCCTGCGACGCGAAGGGCATCATCGCGGCGATGATCGCTGCGGCCGAAAAACTGCTCACCGCGGGCACGCGAAACCTCGGCCTCCTTTTCGTCGTCGGCGAAGAACGCAACAGCGCCGGAGCAAGAGCCGCTGCCGCAACTCCCCGTGGATCGCGATACCTCATCAATGGTGAGCCCACCGAAAATCGCCTTGCGCTCGGTTCCAAAGGCGCGCTGCGCTACGAAATCATCACACAAGGAAAGCTCGCGCACTCTGCCTATCCCGAGCTCGGTCATTCCGCCATTCACGCGCTGCTCGATGTGCTCCACGACATTCGCCAGATTGCGCTGCCACAAGACGCTTTGCTCGGCCGCAGCACTCTTAATGTCGGCACTATCGATGGCGGCCGCACACCCAACGTCGTCGCCGATCACGCCGAAGCGGAAATCATGTTTCGCACGGTCGGCGATCCGGCAAAGATCCGGGAAGGTGTTTCCGCGGCGGCGGCTGGCCGTGCTGAAGCGCGCGAGGTCTTCTACACACCAGCTCTGCAATTGGCGAAGGTCGATGGTTTCCCCACAACCGTTGTGGCCTTCACAACGGACATCCCAAGTTTCGAAGGCACCTGGGGGCAACCCTTCCTCATTGGTCCCGGAAGCATTCACGTCGCGCACACCGCCGAGGAGCGCATCTCCAAGAAGGAATTGTCCGAAGCGGTGGAAATCTACGCGCGCATGGCGACCCAACTCCTCGCGACCGGCCGGAGCAGCGCATGAGCCTCGGCTTGGCCATTGTGGGTTACGGAAAAATGGGCCGTCTCATCGAGCAGCTCGCGCCCGAATACGGTTTTGACGTGCGTGCAAAATTCGATGCCGCCAACAATTCGCACGGTGTGGGACTAACGCGCGAGGCCCTTCGCGGAATTGACGTAGCTGTCGAATTCACGACGCCGGATGCCGCCGTCGAGAACATCCTTTGGCTCGCTGCCGCCGGTGTGAATGTCGCGGTAGGAACGACCGGGTGGTCGGAGCGGTTTCCTGCGGTACGCGAGGCGCTAGCCGAGAGCGGAACGGGACTTGTTTGGGCCCCCAACTTTTCCATCGGCGTGAGTCTTTTTCTTCAGGCCGTCGCACATACCGCATCTCTTTTTGCGAAGCAACAAGAATACGAAGCCTGGGGCTGGGAAATTCACCACTCTGCGAAGAAAGACGCGCCTTCGGGCACGCTGAAAAAACTGGCGGAGGAGATGCGGGCAAACGGCTACAACCGCCCTGTGAGCTTAGTTTCCAATCGCGCGGGAGCGCATCCCGGCACGCATGAAATCGGATTCGATTCCTCCGCGGACACTATTACGCTGCGCCATACCGCGCGCAACCGTGAAGGTTTTGCGCGCGGAGCGCTCCGTGCAGCGCGCTGGGTCGTCGGGAAAAAAGGGCTTTTCGAATTTCGCGAGATCCTCGGCGAACTGGGCTGAGGAAAAAAGGAAGGAAGAGCATCATGTTTATAGGCACCGGCACCGCACTTGTTACTCCGTTTCGACGCGATGGTTCGTTTGACGAACCTGCACTGCGAGCTCTGATCAGGCGACAGATTGATGCAGGCATCGACTTTCTCGTTCCTTGCGGAACAACCGGCGAGAGCCCCACGCTCACGCACGAGGAGCATCTGCGCGTTGTTGAGATTACCGTCGAATTGGCCAAGGGCAATGTGCCAGTCCTCGCCGGCGCCGGAGGCTACAACACTTCCGAAGTGATCGTCCTCGCGCGCGAGCTCGCCACTATCGGCGCGGATGGCATCCTATCCGTAACGCCTTATTACAATAAGCCGACTCAGGAAGGACTCTTCCAACACTATCGCACGATTGCCGAAGCCGTTTCGCTGCCCATCATTCTTTACAGCGTGCAGGGCCGCACTGGCGTGAACATCGAGCCTGCTACCGTAAAACGCCTCGCCGGAATTGAAAATATTGTTGGCATCAAGGAAGCTTCCGGCAACGTCTCCCAAATGGCCGCGATTCTCAATGCCGTCCCTGAAGACTTCATCGTTCTTTCCGGCGACGACGCCATCACGCTTCCGCTCATCGCGCTCGGCGGCCGCGGTGTCATCTCGGTCGTTTCCAATGAAATCCCGGCGGAAATGTCACAACTGACGAGGCTCGCTCTTCAGGGCGACTTTCCTGGCGCGCGCGCAATTCACCGGCGCTTTCATGCGCTCATGGAAATAAACTTCGTTGAATCCAATCCCATTCCCGTGAAGGCCGCGCTGGCAGAAATGGGCCTGCTCGAAGCGGCGTGGCGCTTGCCACTCGTGCCGCCCAAGGCGGAGAATCAGGCGCGCATCCGGGCCGTGCTCGAATCCCTGGGACTAATTGACCGATCTGCGGCCGCAGCCGGTGCCGAGAGGGTTCATGCTGCCATCGCAAGTTGAGCGGTTGTTTGACGAAGCTCCGGCCCACTACGAAGAAGAACATCAATGGCTCTTCCGCGATTTCAAAGCCGCGCTGAACCGCGGTGAGATTCGTGCTGCCGAACCCGATGCCTCCACGAAATCAGGATGGCGCGCGAACGCGTGGGTGAAAAAGGGAATACTGCTCGGCTTTCGCATGGGCGCCATTGCCGACATGTCGATCGATGCCGCGAAGCAGCCCTTCTTCGATAAGTCCACCTATCCCGTTCGCGCGTTCACATCCTCCGACGGCGTGCGCATCGTTCCCGGTGGCTCCAGCATTCGCGATGGCAGTTACATCGGCCGCGGTGTAATTTGCATGCCGCCGATGTTTGTAAATATCGGTGCCTACGTTGGAGAGGGCACGATGATCGATTCGCACGCGCTCGTTGGGAGTTGCGCGCAGGTCGGCCGCAATTGCCACATTTCCGCGGGTGCACAGATCGGCGGCGTCCTAGAACCTGTTGGCGCGCTGCCGGTGATTATCGAAGACGAAGTCCTGGTCGGTGGAAATTCAGGCGTTTATGAAGGTACGGTCGTGAAGCGCCGCGCCGTACTTGGCACCGGTACGATCCTCAATCGCTCCATCCCTGTGTACGATCTCGTCCGCGACAAGGTCTACACCGCCACCGAGACCGAGCCGCTCGTCATTCCAGAAGAAGCCATCGTGGTTCCCGGCTCACGTGCCGTCTCGCATCCCACCGGTGCAAAATGGGGACTTTCACTACAAGCTGCGGTCATCGTGAAATATCGCGATTCGAAGACGGATGCCAGAATCCAGCTCGAAGACTTTTTGCGCTAGCGCTTCACTGCGTCAGCACTTTTTCAAAAAACTGCAGCGCCCGCGGATCGTTCGATTGTCCCAGCCAGAACATCGCCTGCTTGCGCACCTCCGGATTCCGGTTTGTCTGTGCTACTTCAATCAACTTCGGCACGCCCTCATCTTTCGGCAATTGGCTTAGCGCAAAGACGGCTTTTTTCTTTACATCCGTGTCGGGATCGTTCTCGATCGCTCCGCTGATGGTTCCCACCGCTTTCTTTCCCGCTTTTTGTGCTAGCCAGAAAAGCGCCTGCCCGCGCACATGCGAGCTTGTGTCGTCGTGCGCCATGCGGATCATTTCATCCAGCGCGCCAGCTTCATGGCTCACGGACAGCGCAAACGCCACGTGAGCGCGCACGTCAGAACTCGGATCCGTTTTCGCCATGCGCTGCAAAGCCGTCAGTCCAGCCTTGCCGCGCGCAGCCCCCATCCAGAATGCCGCTTGTCTGCGTAATCCTTCGCGGTGCTCAGGCTTCACAAAGGATTCGAGCGCACTGTCAGCTGACCCATCCGCATGCAAAGCGATCGCTGTCAACGCTCCGTTGCCGAGTCCGCGATCCCCGTGATCTTCGAAGTCCACCCCGCGCACGTGGGTCGCAAGCAGCGCCACACTTTCCGCAGCTTTCACTCCCGTCAACCAGACGAACGCCAGCCCTCCGGCATCCAGCGTGCAATCTTGCGACGCGACCCGAATTTTTACGACCTGCTTCGCTTCCAAGCGATAGAGCACGACGAGTTGCCGCGAGCCTTCCAGTTTGACGTTTCCGTCCGGGTGCGTCGTGCCGCTCGTTCCGCCGTTTTCCTTTTCCAACCGGCACGTCCCGCAATTCCCATCATTCCAGGAGTTGTTGCAGCAGACGCCACGCTCGCCCGCAATCTGATCGACGCGGTAGCCGACCCACTCCGCTCTTTCCGCCGTTGCTGCGATCTGGCGAATGGTCGCCTCGAGGCTTGCGCCGGCGGCTCGCGTTTCCAGCCTCGCATTTTCAATGCGCGGCGCTTCCGACGATTGCGCCGCGGCCGGACTGGATTGCCCCGACCGGGCCGGGGCACCGCCGTTCGCCAACTGCACGGCGGCACCGCTAATCCCTGCCACGATCATCACGAGCCCGAGTGCTCTCCGCAGCATCAAAACAGTCCGTTGTTCTCGCATCTTCCACCTCACTTCAGCAGTTCCATCAAATAGTCGTTCGCTTCTTTCGATCCCATCAATGAAAGCTTTTCCACCGCTTTCTTCTTCAGCTCAGGGTCTTTCTCGTTCCTCGCGATGGCCACCAGGCCGGTTGCATTTCCCCCGAGGAAGTAGGCGTTCAGGACTTCTTCCTTCACGCTACGGTCCGTCTCTTTCGCATAGATCGCTTGCAGCTCCGGTTCTTTCCCGCCCATCAATCCCATGTTCCGAATTGCTGTGCGCCGCAGCTCAGGGTCTTTTTCGCTCTGCGCAACCTGCACCAGCTTCTGGGAATCTCCCGCCAGGAAGAATCCTTGCAGAATCTCCCTGCGCAGGTCCGTAGATCCTTCCGCTTGATAGAGTTGTTGCAATTCGTTTAGCCCGCCAGTGAGCCCCAGTTGCCGGATCGCTTCGCGCTTCAAGCTCTCGTCTTTTTCGCTCTTCGCTGCGGCCAGCAGGTTCTGCCGGTCTCCGGACATCATGTAACTACGCAGCACCGCCCGCTTCACTGATGCGTCCCCACTCGACGCGTAAACCTCAGCTAGAATTTGCTTTGCGCTGCCTCTACCCTTTGTGGGTCCGGTAACGCCACCCTTGACGCCACCCTCCACTCCGCCTTCTACGCCGCCGCCGACTCCACCAAAAATCCCCAGGTATTCCACGGCCTTGCGTTGTAGTTCCGGATTGCTCTGCCCCAGCGCCACCTTTGCCAGCAATGCCTGTGCCTGCGGTGATCCGCTCTGAGCAGCCAGGAAAAGAACCTTGCCCTTTTCTTTTGGAGAACCAGGGCCATTCAACTGCTTTTCGACCAGCGGCATGGCTCGCTCAGGATCGCTGTTCAGAAGCGCTTGCAGCGCCAGGATCTTCAATTCGGCATTGCTTTGTGCCTCCGGTTGTGGTTTCAGCCCGTTCGTCTGCCTCACTTCAAGCTCCAGGGCCTCTACATCCTTGATCCAGCGGCTCTGCGGAAACCGCTTCTTCAGCTCGGCAATCGTGGTCAATGCCACATCACGCTTTCCTCGCCTGTTTTCTGCGTATGCCTTCCAGTAGAGCGCCGCGTCGGTTTGCGGTCCATTCAAGCCCGCAAGCTCTTTGAATTTTGCCTGCGCCTCGTCATAACGGTCTTCATCCAGAGCTTCACGGCCGTCGTCGTACAATTCCTGAAGCCGGTCGATCTTTTCCTGCGCGCGCTCGCGCTTTTCGTCTTCTCGCTCTTTCGCTTCTTGCTGGCGTTCGCGGCGTTCCTGTTCTTTGTCCTGGGCCTCCTGCGAATCCTGCAGAGAATCCGCAGACTGCATGGAGATTGCCTTAAGTCCATGCGCGCGCGTGACTGCTGGCGCCAGCAGCAGCGCTGCGATTGCGATCCAGGCCATGCTTGTCTTTCGAACTGAGTTCCCGAAAGTCATACTTTGTTCCTTTCTCTTTTCGTAGATTCGTTCTGCGCCGGCGCAGGCTTCGTGGCCTCCTGCCGTTGTTGCAGTTTCTTGTTGACCACCCGGACTTTGAACAATATCCCGCGCCCCTCGATCTTTTTCTGGATCGCTTCGAGCTGCGCCGGCGTTACTTCGTCCGGGCTGTGAGCCACGTCGAGCAGCACGCGCTCCAGTTCGTCCAGCACGCTGGCGATCCCGGCGTCGCCCTCTTGCAGCGCCGTCTGGCGATACAAACGGTTTTCTTCCAGCAAATCTTCCGCGCGCCGCTGCTCGGTCGAAATGTTCACTTGCTTCTGCGCCGGATTTGTAGGCCCTGCGTTCGATAGCTCCATCAGCATCATCTCGGAGCGGCCCAGGTGCCCGCCCACGGCTACCAGCAGCACGCGCTCCCGAACCTGTTCCTTGTTCGCGATGTTGTCAGCCGTGTTGCCTCGCTTGGTCATACGCCCGACGACAAACGCTGCGACAATCAGCGCCACCACCGCGCCTGCCGCTGCGAGCCGCTGTGGCTCCAACCATAACTGCCACCACCTTCCCGGTTTCTCGGTCAGCCGAGGCGCAATTTCTTTCCACACCCGCGGCCCGTAATCTGCTCCCGGATCTGGAACGGGCAACGTATCCAGCGCCGCGAGCACCGCTTCGATTCGTTGCAGTTCCGCGCGGCATTCATCACAGGCCGCCAGATGCTCCGCAATCACCGCGCGCTGTTCGGCGACTCCCTCGCGATAGGCAATCAACTCTTCTTCCGTCATGTGTTTCATGATTCCGTTCCCATCGCGCGCGCCTGCCCTTTTGTTTCCACAAAGGGCTGCAGCGCATGCCGCAGTTTCCGCACGGCTCGAAAGACGGTGTTCTTCGTCGCATTCGAGCTTGATTTCAAAACTCCTGCGATTTCCTCGATCCCACAGCCTTCCCAATGGCGCATTACGAAAGCGGTTCTCTCCGCGTCTGAAAGAGCGGCGAGCGCCTGTTCCATCTGTTTGCGCAGTTCGATGCTCTGAGTCAACCGTTCCGGCGTTGGGGCTTCATCTTGAACACGACTCAATGCATCGTTTTCCATCGCGCCCCCGGATTCCACTCTCGGCGTTTCCCGCCGCGCTTCTTCCTTCTGCCGCTGGCGCATACGGTCAATCGCATGGTTTGCCGCGATGCGATAGACCCACGTCCCGAAATTCGATCGCGCCGCAAACTGCCCCAGCTTCTGATACCCGCGCAAGAATGCCTCCTGAACCACCTCTTCGGCATCGTGCCGGTTTCCGGTCATCCGGTAAGCCAGCCGGAAAACGTTGTGGCTGTGCCGCTCAACAAGAAAGCGATAGGCATCGCGATCGCCCGCGAGCGTGCGCTCCACGGCGATGGCGTCGCTCTCGGCGATGGCCTGGGTGCTTTCGACGCTCGGTTGCATCCGATTCATTAGACAGGATTCGAGGCTTGCGGTTAGGTCGCTTGTAGCGCCTTAAGGGTCAACAACATAGCGCTGCTTAGACGGCACTAAGTTACTACTGAAACGAAGGGGTGAACTTACGTTCTGAGAGATCCCTTGACTAGTTACTGATTCCAGGACGCTCTTTCTGTTACTCGTAACGCAGCGCCACTATCGGATCGACCCGCATGGCCCGCCGCGCGGGCACATAGCACGCTACCAGCGCAACGAGCGTCAAAACCACGGCCACTCCCGCAAAGGTCAGCGGATCGGTTGCGCCGACCCCATACAGCATGTCGGCCATCAGCCGAGTCAGTGCCAGCGCGGCTGCTACGCCCACTGCAACTCCCAGCAAAGCCATTTTCAGTCCCTGCCCGAGGACCAGTCGCAGCACATCTCTTCGTTGCGCGCCCATGGCCATTCTCACGCCGATCTCATGTGTTCGCTGTCCGGTGAGATAGGACACCACTCCGTAAATCCCGATGCTTGCCAGCACCATCGCCAGCCCCGCGAAAATGCCGAACAAGATCATCGAGAAGCGCCGCTCCGCCAGGGAACTCGCAATCACTTCGCTCATCGTTTGCGCGCCGAACACGACGTGCTCTCTGCTCATTTGATTGTTCGCCTGGCGGATGGACTCAAACACCATCGCTGGTTGATCCGAACGCACCACCACACCCGCACCCGACCCAATCGCCTTGTCGGGAAGTTGCATAAACGGCGTGTACATTTGTGCGCGCAGCGCTTCTTTGTCGTCGGTATCCAGGCCCCACTGCTTCACGTGCCCCACGACGCCTAAAATCTCCACGATTTCGCCGTTGTTCAGATGTAGCCGCTTGCCGATAGCATTCTGCCCCGCAAAAAATTGGTTCGCTAGAACCTCGTCAACGACAGCCACGCGAGCCGCGTGCTCATCGTCTCGCGCAGTAAAGAACCGGCCGCTCTTGAGCGGGATTCCCATGATTTTCAGGTAGTCGTAGTCAACGACATAGTCAATCGCCCAATTCATGTCGTTCTCGCTTGCAGGTTTGGGCTGGCCATCAATCCAGAACTGCCATTCATCATCTCCCTGTAGAGGGGCCGCGCCCCAGGAGAAAGCAACCGCTTGCACGCCCGGCGCGGCCTGAAATTTGTCGTGAACTTCGCGCAGCGCGGCCCGAATGGCCTCCGGGCTTGCATTCGTCATCGACGGCGGAAGGGAGAACCCGAACGTCAAAACCTTGTTCGCCTCGAAGCCCGGATTCACATTCCACAGTGCCGCCAGCGTGCGGATCATCAATCCCGCTCCGATTAGCAACACGAGCGCCAGCGCCATCTCCGCCGCAATCAGCGCACCCTGCGCCCGATGACGCGTTCCGATTCCTCCGCGCCCGCTCTCCTTGAGTGTTTCATGCACGTCGGGCTTCCTTGTTTTCAGCGCCGGCGCCAAGCCGAAGCAAATTCCCGCGAGCAGCGATATTGCGCCCGCAAAGAGCAGCATCTGCCCGTTCATGACAACTTCCGCCGCGCGCGGCAGCGTGGTCGGCAGCACGCCCAGCGCAGCCCGTGTCCCGGCGGCTGCCAGCAGCACACCCAGTCCTCCGCCAATGGCGGCCAGCAAGGTGCTCTCGGTTAGAAGTTGCCGCACGATTCGCCCTTGCCCTGCGCCCAGAGCCGCACGGATTGCAAATTCGTGCGCCCGTCCCGTCGAGCGCGCCAGCAGCAGATTTGCCACGTTCACGCACGCGATCAGCAATACAAAACCCACCGCTCCGAACAGCACCAGCAGGTATGGCTCGACGGATCCCAGCAACCACTTTCGTAACGGAATCACCGCAGCCCCGATGCCTTTGTCGGCCTCCGGATATGCCGCTGCCAAGTTTTGTGTCACGCGTTCCATGTCCGCCCGCGCCTGTTGAATCGTCACGCCCGGTTTCAGCCGCCCGATTCCACCTATGCCGAGCCCCGCAGCCCGGTTCATCAGCAGCGGATTGTTCCACTGCCCGATGGGCACATACACCTCTCGTGTCCGCAGACTCCCCAGGAGATCAAACGTTGCGGGAATCACGCCGATGATCGTGTAGTCCCTGCCGTCCAGCGTGAGGCTCTTCCCCAAAACGTCCTGCGCCGAT
Organism: Candidatus Acidiferrum sp.; assembly: GCA_041495665.1. GTDB lineage: Bacteria > Acidobacteriota > Terriglobia > Acidiferrales > UBA7541 > Acidiferrum. Next base: position 2,960 of record JBGQDD010000040.1, on the reverse strand, counting down.
CCGAATTTGCGCTTCCAGAACCCACCAGCGATCATTACCGTCGGCGCCGCTCCGATGCGATCCTCGCCCGGCGCAAACGCGCGCCCGAGGACTGGATTTACGCCCAGCTGCTCGAAGAACCCCGTGCTCACAAAAACTGCGTCCACCTGCTCCGCTTCACCCAGGCCCGTAAGGATGAACGACCGATTGCCCCGCACCATCGCCATGGATGCAAACGTGTGATTGTCTTTCTGCCAATCCAGAAAATTCGGATACGAAATCGAGCCCGTGGCGAAATTCGGCTTGCTTTCACGCAGCTCCACGAGCTGCTCCGGATGCGGATACGGCAGCGGATTCAACAGCACTCCATGCACGACGGAGAACAGCGCGGTGTTCGCGCCGATGCCGAGCGCCAGCGTCAGAATCGCCACCGCGGCAAACCCCGGCGATTTCGCCATCATGCGCAGGCCAAAACGCAGGTCCTGCATCAACCGCTCGAGCGAGCCCCAGCCCCACATCTCTCGCGTAACCTCCATCACCAATCCCACATTCCCAAATTCCCGCCGCGCCGCGCGCTCCGCCTCTTTTGCCGTGTCGCCCCGTTCCGCGCGCTCCCGCGCCGCCATCTCCAGATGGCCCCGCACTTCCTCGTCAAGCTCCGCTTCCCGCCTCTTACGCCGCCAAAAATTCACCAGCCACCCCCGTTGCTTCTTTTCTTATTTCTGCTCCGGCTGCAGCACCCCTGCAATTGCATCGGAAAGCTGCGACCACTTGGAGCGTTCTCTTGCGAGTTGCTTCTTCCCGGCGGCCGTCAGTTGGTAGAACTTCGCCCGCTGCTTGTTTTCGGAGATTCTCCATTCCGCCTTGATCCATTTCTGTCTTTCTAGCCGGTGCAGGGCCGGATAAAGAGAGCCCGTATCCACCTGCAATATCTCACCGGAGCGATTCCGGATCGCCACGCTGATCCCATAGCCGTGCTGGGATCCCCATTGCAACGTCTGCAAAATCAGCAGGTCCAGCGTCCCTTGCAAAAGCTCGATGCGGTTCTGGTACCGCTCTCTCTTCTCCGCCATCGCTTTGTCCCTCAGTCAATTACTTTCACGCCGAATCGGTCCCCTCGAGCGTTCCTGCCATGCCGTCTTTTTTGCTTTCCCCCTTAGTTACGACGTCATGACCCTGCCCTTTGTTCCATCCAAGGCTGTTGACATCCTACTCCCCAGCCTGTAGACACCCTACACCCTTGCCTCATGCAACTCCCGTGCCGCTCCGTCCGTTCTCCCAACTCCTTTTTCCTTAGCGTCTTATCCAGGTTGTCCATCCAATTGTCGGGCACCAATCGGTCGTTTCCGCTATTGCTCATCCCAATTTCGGACACCCGGTTGAGAGGTCGGCATGCCGCGCACACTCCTCCATCTGCGGTATCATGGAAAAGGAAACATCGGGAATTGCACGCCTGCCCGTGTTCTTGCGTCTTAGGAGAACGACTTGATTCCACGCTACACCCGCCAGGAGATGGGCCACGTTTGGAGTGACGCGAGCAAGTTTGCAAAGTGGCTGGAAGTCGAGCTGGCAGCCACCGAGACTCTTGCCGAAGCGGGCCAGGTCCCGAAGGATGCCGCGGCGGCAATTCGCGCGCGCGCCAGAGTCGATGTGGCGCGAATCCATCAGATCGAAGCCCGAGTAAAGCACGACGTCATCGCTTTCACCATGGCCGTTGGCGAATCCATCGCCGATCCTGCCGCCGCGCGCTGGCTGCACTACGGCATGACTTCGAATGACGTTGTGGACACTGCGCAAGCCCTCCAGGTTCGAGACGCGTCGAAACTGATCGAGCGCGGCTTGGTGATGTTTGGAGAAATTCTCGATCTGCGCGCTCACGAATTTCGCGGCACACCCCAGATCGGCCGCACTCACGGCATTCACGCGGAGCCCATCACCTTTGGCCTGAAAATCGCCAATTGGTTCGCGGAGAACCAGCGCAACATCGCGCGCTTCCGCGACGCCGCGGCGCAGATGGCGGTTGGAAAAATTTCCGGCGCAGTCGGCAACGCCTCGCATCTTGGCCCGGAAATGGAAGAGCGTATCTGCAAGCGCCTGGGGCTCAGCGTTGCGCCCGTCGCTTCGCAGGTGATTCAGCGTGACCGCCACGCGCAATACCTCAGCGCCCTCGCGCTCATCGCCGCCACGCTCGAAAAAATCGCGCTCGAAATTCGCCATCTCCAGCGCACCGAAGTCCGCGAAGCCGAGGAACCCTTCAGCGGCGAACAGCGCGGCAGCTCCGCCATGCCTCACAAGCGCAATCCCGTCAGCTGCGAACAAATTTGCGGCCTCGCGCGCCTCGTGCGTTCGAACATGCTCGCCGCGTTTGAAAACGTCGGCCTCTGGCACGAACGCGACATCTCCCACAGTTCCGTCGAAAGAATCATTCTTCCCGATTCCACCATTCTCGCGGACTATATGCTTTCAAGAATGACCGTCATCATCGGCCAGATGCGCGTTTTTCCCGAGCGCATGATGCGAAATCTCGAATCCACCCACGGCCTTGTTTACTCGGGACAGTTATTGCAGGACCTGGTGGAGAAGGGCATGCCCAGGGACGACGCCTACAAGGCGGTGCAGGAGAACGCCATGGCCGCGTGGGAAGCAGAGACGAGTTTCCGTGACCGTGTCGCGGGGGATGCTCGCATCGCGAAGTACCTGGATGCGAAGGCGCTGGCGCTCACATTCGACCTGCAGCGCCAGCTTCGCTATGTGGATGCCATCTTCGACCGTGTATTTGGCGCGCATCCGGCGGGCGAGAAATCGGCGGCGGGTTCGGCGGGGAAACACTGAGAGAAAAACAAAGGGCGCCCCAGCCCAAGCCGGGACGCCGTTCTGCCTCTTCTAATTCCGGCTTACGCTGAAATTAGCTGCGGAGGCGGAAATTCAAATTGCCATCATTTACCAGCCGTATACAAAAGCAAAGAACTAAAAATCACTCG
>JBGQDD010000039.1:0-12486 GCA_041495665.1 Candidatus Acidiferrum sp. | reverse complement strand
CGATCGCATAGAGCCCCTTCTCGGCCGTCTCCATGTTATCGCCCACGTGGACGAATCCGCGCTCCAGCTTGGCCTTCGATTTCTCCAGTCCGCAACCATCCGTCATCGGCTTGCGGCCCACTGCCAAGAGTAGTTTCTCCGCCTGCAGCGTCTGCGCCTTGCCGTCCTTGTCCTTGAAGGCCACCGTGACGCCCTTGGCATCCTTCTTCACCGACTCCACTCCGCAACTGGTGAAAACCTGGATGCCCTTTTTCTGAAAGGCCTTCGTCAGCTCCGCGGAGATTTCTTCGTCCTCGACCGGCACAGCGCGCGGCAGAGCTTCCAGGATCGTCACCTGCGTCCCGAACGAATTGTAGATGGATGCAAACTCCACGCCCACGGCGCCCGCGCCAACCACAATCAGAGTCTTCGGGATCTCCGGAAGCTGGAGAATCGAGCGGTTCGTGAGAATCATCTTGTGGTCCGGTTCAATGCCGGGGAGGGATTTCGCCTCTGACCCGCTCACCATTAGGATGTTGGCCGCTTCGATCTCGGTTTTCTTTCCGTCCTTCTCCACGCTCACGCGACCAGGGCCTTCATACTTTCCCCAGCCCTGCACCCACTCCACCTTGTTCTTCTTGAAAAGGAACTCGATGCCTTTCGAATGCTTCTTGACGATTTTGTCTTTCCGCGCGAGGACGTTCGCCCAGTTGATTTTCAGCCCGCTGACTTCGAACCCGAATTCCGCGCCATTCTTAAATTGATCGTAAATCTCGGCGTGATGCAGCAGCACCTTGGTGGGAATGCAGCCGACGTGCAGGCACGTTCCGCCCAGATAGGGGTCCTTCTCCACAACAACCGCTTTCAGGCCCAGTTCGCCCGCCCGGATCGCCGCCACGTACCCGCCCGGACCACTTCCGATAATCGCTACATCGTACTTTGCCACTCGTAGTCTCCCTTCCGCAGGGGCCGGAACCGGTGAGTGGAGCACCTCCTCACCGCAGTCACACTCGAAAAAAGCTCGAGGGGGGTCAGGCCGATAAGACGGGTCGCCGGTCGTTCGTCTTACGAACGCCATCCCAAACGGAGAAAAAGCCGCCCGCGCTTACGGCGCAGACGGCTGCGTCCCAGCAAACATCGAATTTTAGCAGCCGCCCGCCCCCCTCGCAACCTTGGCCCCCATTGCTGTTGAGGCCCGTCCTTTGCTCCACTCCCCGGCTGGAGCAGGGTCATGAAGGCGAAGGTGCGGCGAACACCTGCCGTTTTCGCTCCGCAAGAGCCCCTGTCAGCCTTCGCTCAGTACTAGTTATATACGTACGAGGAACACTAAAGATTCCTCTTGCTTTTCTATTTACTTAAACTTATCTTAGCTCCCCGCTCATTACGGGCCCGACCTGCGATTGCCTTTGCGGACATCCAGCCGTTCTTGCGAAGGGAGGAAAAGGCCATGGTCATGAAATCTGGGGAGCGCTGGCATTGCGTCAATCCAGCGTGTGGTTGTGCGGTTCTGGTTGAAGCCAACGGCGAGGTCGAGGGACAAAATCCTCGATGCGCCTGCGGCACGATCATGAAGAGGGACTATTCTCCGCCCGTCCTTCGCTATCTTGATTTCTTGAGATTCCCGGAGCCGGCGCTCGCCCACCGGGACTCTCCGGAGGATTGACCGATGCGCGGCGAGGTCATCCATCACGCTTCGAGTGTGCGTCCTCCCAAGTCCCTGGTCGTTCGCGGCGGGCTCGCGCGTACCTTCGGAAGCCTCGCCAGCTTCCTCGTCGTTATCTTTCTTTGTGGGGGGCTCTACATCCTCGAAGATGTTTTCGCTAATCCCCTCGACGCAGGAGCCGCGGCGGTGATCGCCGCGGCGTTCATTATCACGCTCGCGGCCATGTTGCTCTTCTTCCTCATCAAACCAGGGAATAGGCCCCGAACGGAGGGCCATGACCTTACCTTTGATTGGGTGGCTCCCGCAGCGCGCACCTTTTTTGGCCCGGCTGCCGGAGCTGCGCGTCAGGACAATTTACGGAATAATTTGGCGTATCAACGCTTCTACGTGGATCATTCCCGCATCCGGCCGTAATTTTGCCTGTCGATTCAGGCGCGCGGAATGGCCGGGAAATAGCGCTCTTCCAGGATGATGCGGTGGTGCATTTGGTGCCCAGCGGTCATGAACGCCAACGCGCGCACCGTTACTTCCTTTTGACTGGCCACCCCGCGCCTCGGCCAGGCTTCTTCCGGGAATGACCGAAAAAGTGCCACGCTCGCGCTCCGCACCAGTCCAAACTCTTCCGCAAGATTCGCGAGGGTACGCTGCCCGAACGCGCCGTTCTTCACAAAATCATCCTGCTCGAATCCGGGCAGAGATGTCTGATCGCCCCGAGCGATGCGCAATGCTCGGTAGGTGAATATCCGCTCCGTGTCCGTGATGTGTCCCAAGACCTCTTTTACCGACCACTTTCCCGGCGCATAGCGGAAGCTTCCGTCCCGTTCGCTTCGTCCCGCGAACAATTGCAGCATCTGCAATCGCTGGGATTCCAAAACGCTCAATACATCGGACCCCGGAACTTTCGCTATGTAGTTCGCGTAATAATCCGCATACTCGGTCGCTTCGGGTCTGTTCATGGTGGAACCTCTCTTCTGGAGACGAAATTATACCGCTGGGAGGAACTCCAGCGCACTGCGAAGTCGGCGAAACGCGCGCCGGGGCTCGCTTGCTTAGAATGTTAGATTTTTGCTTCCGGAGAGAGCAACAGCCATTTCGGCTGCCGGATCGCCTCGTACAAAAGTGTCGTATTGCTGCACTTGGCGCGTTTCGCCAAATTTTTTTCTGCCCGGAGCGAATCTTTGCTTTTTGTTTTTCGCCGCTTAATGCAAGATAGCGCCAGCCTATGAGCACACCCGATCGCCAGACCATGCGCGTGGCCTTTCAGGGCGAACCCGGCGCTTTTAGTGAAGCCGCCGCCATCAAGCTTCTCGGCGACGCCATTACCACCGTGCCCCGCGCCACCTTTGATGCTGCCTTCCGCGCCATCGATGAGCACGCTGCCGACACCTTTCTTGCACCCGTCGAAAACACGCTGGCCGGATCGGTCGTGCGCGTCTACGACCTTCTCCTCGAGAGCCGGCTCGCCATCGTCGCGGAAACTATCCTTCCCATCGAACACCATCTGATCGGCGTCCCGGGCGCGACGCTCGCTGGTCTTCGTTCCGTGGCTTCGCATCCCATGGCTCTCGCGCAATGCGAACGCTTCTTTTCCTCCCATCCGGAGTTGCAACGCGTTCCCGCCGAGGACACCGCGGGCAGCGTCCGTGAAGTGCTTGCCCGAGGGGACAAGTCTTCCGCCGCTATTGCCGGGCGCCGCGCCGCCGAGCACTACAAGGGTGTGATTCTTGCCGAAAGCGTCCAGGACAACGCCGAGAATTTCACGCGCTTCGTGCTCCTGCTTCCGGAAAACGAAGCGGCTGCGTGGCTCTCTCCCGGCGCCCGCAAGGTTTCTCTTGCCATGCGTCTCGCCCACCGCCCCGGCGCACTCCTCGCCTCGCTTGAGCCTTTCGCGAAGCACGCCGTAAACCTGCTGAAGATCGAGAGCCGCCCCATCCACGGCCGCCCCTGGGAATATCAGTTTTTCATCGATGTCGAAGCAAGTGACGTTGCCCGCCTCGACCAAGCCCTCACCGAAGTTCGCGACGCCACCAGCGAACTCCGCGTCCTCGGCCGCTACGTCGCCGCTTCCCGCTAATCGCCAGGTCAGGAATCTTTTCTGAGCTGCATTCAAAGAAAAAGGCCAGCGCTTCCGCCGGCCTTCTTTTCCTTTACTTTCCCAACTTCTAAGTCTTCCACTCATCTTTCAGCAATAGGTGCACTCTGGGTCGCCCATCCCACCCGTCATACCGTCCTTCATACGCCGCAGACGCCGACCTAACCGCTCGGCTAGCTGGTGCCGCGCGCGCCACAGCCGCGCCTTCAGGGTGTTTTCCGTGACGCCGAGTTTTTTCGCGGCTTCGCCGGTGGAAAATCCTTGCACTTCGCGCAAGACAAACGCCGTCCGCAGCAGCGGCGAAAGCTCGTCCAGGTTCTCGCTGATCATCTCGCGAATCTCCGTGCTTGCAAAAACCTGCTCCGGATTCGGTCCGTCATCCGCGAAGCGCTCCGCAGCGGGCAGCTCGTCCTCGCGCGGCGGAGCGTCCAGAGAAACCGCCGGCCGCGCCTTCGCGCTCCGCCGCCGCATCAGAGCCGCGTTGATTACGATGCGCGTCAGCCACGTCGAAAACTGCGACCGCCCCTCAAAGCGCTTTAGATTGCGATACGCCGAGAGCAGCCCGTCCTGCAGCGCATCTTCCGCGTCTTCCGTGTTCCCCAGCACCCGCAGTGCCGTCTGAAACAACGGCCGCTGGTAACGGCGGAATAGGGCTTCCACCGCCTGCTCGTCGCCTCGCTGTCCGGCGCGGATTAGCTTCTCTTCGTTCAGTTGTATTCCCACCGCCGCTTGCGTTGCCATCGTTGCCCCCCTTCGAATCAAAACTCTTGCGCGACCGCTGGGCGCATCGTTCCTTCGCGCTTACTTTGCGTAAACCTTTTCCATTTGCCCCATCGACCGCGCCAGGTCCGCGCGCGCCTGGTTGAAGCGGTACAGCGCCACAATCTGGTTGTCGTTCGCGCGCGACAGTGAATCCTGCGCCTGAATCACCTCGATGTTGTTCGCCACTCCCGCTTTGAAGCGGTCCCGCGCCTGATCCACTTCCTCCTTCGATAGCTGCACGCCCAGGTTCGCCACTTGCACTTCGTTGCGCGCCGATTGCAGATTCAACAGCGCCGTCTTCACCTCCAGCGCGATCTGATTCCGTAGATCGTCTTTCAGTTCACCCAGCTTCTTGATCTCCAGGTTCGCGCGGACAATCTCCGCGTGTATCCGCCCACTGGTAAACAGCGGCATATTCACGCTGGCTTGATAAGCGTAGGTAGGCAGCGTGGTGTTCGATGACGTTCCCACGTACGCGAAATTCCCGTCGAACCGCAGCGACGGCAGCCGCGAATCCTGCGATGCTTTCTTCTGATATCCCGCAGCCCTGATCTGCGATTCCAGCGCCTTCCACTCCTGGCGCTCCGCCAGCGCGAGTTCGATGCTCGGCTCGATTTCCGGCTGCGGCGTGTCGAAAAAACTCAGCGAATCCCCCAGCTCGATGGCCTGCCGCGGATCCAGGTTCAATAGACGGCTCAGTGCGAAGAGCGACGTTTCGCGGTCGGTTTCGGCCTCGATCAACCGCTGCTTTTCGTTTTGCAACTCCACGTTGGCGCGCAGCGTGTCGATTCCCGTGCCCACGCCTTCTTTCTGCAAGTCCGTTGCCTGATCATAAAGCGCTTGCGCCAGGTTTACGCGCGATTGCGAGGCCTGCACGTTGGCCACCGCGCGCAGCGTCCCGATGTACTGTGAAACCACCAGCAGAATCACTTGCTCTCGTGTCGAGAGGCTGTTCGCCTTGCTCGAATTCACCGTGTTCTGCGCAGCCTGATATCTCCGCCACAGCGTCAGGTCGAAAACCGGCGCGCCAAAGCTCGGACCCGCGGAAAACACCTGGTATGGTCCAAGCGTCTTGGGAAATCCAGGGAAAGGTGTCTTGCCTCCGAACTGTGCCTGCAGGTTTACTTTCTGCGCTTCGTCGGAGATCTTGGCACTCGCTTGCGGCAGCAAATCCGCCCGTGCAATGTTCTTGTCTTGCTCGCTTTGCGCTGCTTGCCAAATCGCGATTTGCGCCGTCGGGTTCTGTCTGAGAGCCAGCTCCACCGCCTGATCCAGCGTTAGCCGCAGCACCTGCGTGGGCGCATTCCCCGGCAACGCGCTGTGCTTGTTGGTGCCTTGCGCATGCGTCACCGTGGGCCCCAGCATCAAACTAAAAAATGCCGTGTAAAAAATAATGTGCGAGCGCTTGGGACGCTCCTTCGCGCCGATGCTTGCGCCTTGCTTCTCCCGCGTCACGATTTCGTCCACGATGGCTTGGTTCAGGCAGCCTTCCGCGATCAACTGGCCGCCCTGCCGGTGAATTTCCTTCAGCAGCACTTTTCCGGCGGCATCGATGAAGCTCACGCCGCAGAGATTCACATGGAACTTCTCGCTCGGCGACGTTGCATGCAATTCCCGCCAGCACTGCTCCAGCGTCCCCACCCACGGCCCGGCCAGTCGTCCCTCGACACTGAGGAACGTCTTCCCGCGTTTCTTTTCAGTTGTAATTCTTAGCATTAATTCCGTCCTGCTCGTTGCTAGTAGATGCATTACAGTCGCCATCCGATGCAAATATCTCGTAATATGTAAGTTTAACTAAAATAAAGACTTAAATGTACTTTGGGAAATTTAGAGATTCCACGAATAGACAACATATGGGCATAATATCAAATATAGGCCACTATAATATGACCATATACGGTCTTTTATTGCCTCGCGAGAGCATCTTCCTCCCCTGCTATTTACTTCCCCGATGTTCCCTGCTCGCATCGCACGTACGAGTCCACCCGCAACCCCAGCGGCAGGGCTTGCCGGGGGCCAGTTCCACCAGAATCTTCATGTCCACGTGTTCTTCCGTCCGGATGATCTTTTTCCCCAGAGTGCGCCCCGAATCCCACTCGGCAAAAGGGCTTGACATCCCAAGGCAGTCGTCTATGCTCTGCACCCTAAGTGCGAAGGCAGTTACCCCTGTCTGGGTCCGGCAGATACTCTGTAACGGAATCCGGCTAACTACCACCACTTAATGGCCACCAGTTCGCTTTGACGGAGTGTCGCTTTGCGCCCCTGCATGGTCGTCTTCATATTCCTTGCTGTCCCGCTTGCGCTCGCCACCCAAGAGCCCTCGCCGCCCGTGACTCCGCTCGCAGCGACCGCACCGGCGGCGTCTTCTTCGCCTTCCGCCGCCCAAATTGGTGCCGCCCAGAAGGCAGTGGCAGATAGCACCCAAATGCTATCCAACGCAAAAGCTCTCGAAATTCAAGCCAGTACGCTGATCAATAAGTGGAAAGGTTTGCCGGACGCACCTTCTTCAACAACGCAAGCCATCCGCACATTGGAAGATATCTACCAGACCATGTATGACGGCACTCTTGGCAACGGTGGCCTCCATGCCAAACTCACTTCGATGTCAGATTCCCTTAAGGCACAAGCTGACGCGCTCACGAGCAAACAAAAGGACCTCTTGGTGGGTGGTGCCACGACCCCGGGCGACGACGTCAAGGATCTTTTCAACCAGTGTGATCAGGTCTCCAAAGCCGCTGCCTCCGAAAAAACCACCCTCGATAGCCTGGCCACCTCTCTGACCGATCCGCTCCCGCGGAATTACGCCTTTTTCACCGCTTCCTTCACCGCCATTCATTCCTCACTTAGTGGTCTTCTCGATCTCAAGGGTCGCCCAGATCCCCTGGATGCGGAAACCGTTCGTCAGGTTCTCGGTTCGCAGCTTTCCGGGTTTGCCTCGCAGCTCTCCGATTACCCACGGCTCTCCGCGGAGTGGGTCAAGTTCAGTCCCACACTCGCCAAATATTCAGCTAGCGCCGGCGATGCCGCAAACTTAGCTAAGCCCGTATCCGATGCATCCGCGCAAGTTCAAACCGAGCTCAATTCCATCCTTCTTGAGCTCAGCTCTTGGTTCGATGTGCTCTCGACCGCTGCTTCCGCGCAGACGACAACGTTGGCTGCCGATCATGGCAAGCTCGTTGCCGACTACCGCTCCAGTTATGTGGGAGCCCTTACTAACGACACCAAGGCGAAGACGTTGCAGTCCACGCTGAAAAGCATCTTGGACAATTGGGACCGGATATCCGCTGCCATGCCTATTCCTTCGCCACAGGGTCTGGATGCGGACGGCCTTGCGAAGTCCGTAAAAAAACTGCACGACGCTCACGTTACGTTCTCAACCGCTATTGTTACCGTCGAAGACGACCTTTCCGGCAACCGCAGTCAGTGGATCGCCGATCAAGTCCGCCTCTACTACTTCACCGACGTCCAGCGCCTCCTTAGAATCCTGAATCCCGACGTTACCGAGGAAGGTGGAGTTGCAGAGGCTGCTGACAAGGCCGCCGCCGCCCGGAAAGATCTCCTCAACGCCGATCTCACATTGGCGGACGCCCAAGCGGATGTGAACAAATATCAAACGCAACTGCTCAATTTGAAGGAACAGCTTCGGCAAGCTCAGGCGCAGCAAAAATCGGCCTCGTTTCTCTTTGGCAAAACCTCCAGTCTGGTGAACCGCCTGAACGATCGCCTTACCTCAACTCAAAGCGACGCCAGCCAAAAGAGCGGTGACCTCAATTCCACGGATCCCTTGAAGAAGGCTGCTGCCGAACAGGCCAAGAGCAAGTCTGATAGCCTGAGTTCACAGCGCGACAGCGCAAAGCAAGCCAACGACAATGCTCAGAAACAAAACGATGCGGCACAACAGAATCTGGACACTCTTCAGGATCAGCAGCAGGGCCTTCCGGCGCAGATCAAAGCCGCACAGGCTGCGTTGGAGGATGCCCAAGCTACAGTCAACAAGCTTCGCAACGCTGCGATAGTCGCCGCGCAGGACGAATCCGACGCTTTTGCCGCTGCTCGCGACCACACTCCACATCTCAGAACTACGCCCATCGGCACGAGTACGGATCCTGCTCGGCGCGTCGAGCTCTTTGGTTTTACCGATAGCAAAACCATTTTCATTCGCGGCCTCAAATCCGATGTCGACGTTGTCAAAGGGCTTATCGCCCGGTTCGATCAGCCCTCTCCCCAGGCTCGCATCACCATCTGGTCTCTCCAGCTGAACTCCGCCGGCGACCCGAACAACAATAAAGCCACCCTGCGTTTCAACGGCGCCCTAAGCCGTATGGAAACAGAGCTTGCCGCAACTCGGGGCCTTGTTGCCGCTTCGCTTTCTTTACTTCGAGAAACCGTCAGCGAGCACGTCAACAGCGACGATGTCAATAAATGTGCCGCAAGCATTAGCGCCACTGAATTCAACGAAGAATCGTTGCGCATTTGCCGGATGAAGAATTTCTATGAAGATGAAGTCCTCTGGCGCCTTGCTGGTAACCCGACGGACATCAAAGCGTTTGGGCCCGTCAGCCGCCGCAGTATTCCTGACCCCGCTTCTGTCACCACGCTTGGCGAAGCCCTGATGGTTCTCAGCCTTGCCAAGAAAGATCTACGTCAACCGATTCTCTGCGAGTTTGAGCAAAAACTTAAAAACACCTTGAGCAATCTTGGTCTGTTCACCGCGGAAGATTTCAAGCACAGCAAAACGAATCCACTGAGTGCAATCGAGAGTGGCGGTCATTTCACGCTAATGGAACAGGCCCTGGGTATTTCCTGTGGCTACACGGCTATTCTGCCGGTCCCGGGGCAATTCAGCGATAACGAGAAAGCCCTCAAGGCTCAAATCGACGCGGCCAATCAAAAACTCCTGTCGGACGAAAACGAAATCGCTAAGTTGGGGACAACGACGGCCACACTCGACGCCCGCGTGCAATTACTCGAAAAAAGCCCTCCAAGGAAATCTGGCGCTCCGGCCAATTCCTACGTGAGCCAGCTCACGTCTCGTCAGTCCGAACTGGTTCATGCCCTCCGAGCCCGCGCTGCCGTCAATGTGCAAAAATCCATCGATTCTCTCACTGCTCGGCTGTCGGAAGCTCAATCCGACTTGGGCCGCGGGCAACTTTCATCTCTTCGAAGACAAGCTCTGGAAGCCCAGAAGAAAACGATTCAAGCCCGTCTCGCGCCCCTGCTTCTCTTCGCCTATGAGAAGTTCAATATCCGGACTGATCTGGCGGCTAGTCTCAAAAGAGCTGCGCAAGATCCCGCAACTCGCGACGCCCTGGTCGCGCAGATCGACGCCGGGACATCGGCGGCAACAGCCGAGGCATTCAGCACCGTTGACCCGCTGCGTATGGCCAATGCCCGCGTCGCAGCTGCGGACGAAATGCTCAAGGAAATTATGATTGCGGTCGAAGACGATCTGGACCGCCTATTCGTTCATCCCATGCTGGATCGTCTCCGTGCTGACATTACGAAGGACAAGGATCTCCAGGTGGGCGTTCTGCAGAGAACTTCCATCTTGGCGACCAACCGGCTCGTGGCGCGCGTCGATCCCCGCGCTTCGGCACAGTTGGCGGCAGGTGAGGAAACGGATATCTTGCAATCTCTTCTTCAGCTTGGCGAAGTCTTCGTCGCGGCAAGAACCGGCGGCCCTATCGCTGCCCTCAACTCCTTAAATGCTCAGAAACGAGAAGCCCCTCCGGAAATCTATGCTCTCAACACCGGCAGCCAGTTGAAAGTCACGCCCATTTTCGATCCATCCGGCCAGGCCCTGCGCTTCCAGTTCGATTACCTTTCCGGGACGCAGATTCGCGAGCCAAATGGCACCACCAACAGACAGTTGCCGCGGATCGAGCGCCACGCGATCAACACGGAAGTGCAGATTTCCAACATGGAAATGCGCGAGATCTCGCGCTTCGAAGCCAATTCCAAGATTGGCATTCCGGACACTTTCTGGGGTGGCATTCCAATTATCAAGGACATCCCCTTCATCAAGGACAATCCCAAGGTTCGGGCTTGGTTTCCGCTGTTAGGCTGGTTCGTTCGAAAGAGGGGCGAAGCCGCCGCCTCCCAGGAAAGCGTCGTTTTCGGACAGACGACGATTTACCCCACAATCGCCGATATCGCGGACCTTTTGACCTCGGAAGACACCGGATTTGGAGGAAATTAGCCTATGCCGACCGGCCTGATTACCGAATATCACGCGGTTAACAAAGTAGGTCTCATTCGAATCGACGGACAGGCAGATGACACTTTCGTGGCGTTCCAGAAGAGCGACTGCACGGCGCGGCTTCAGGCACAACTAACGAACGACATCCCCAATCCTAATCCAAGACTTCATATAAGGTTTGATCCCGGCACGGATTCCGATCCGAATAATCCTGGGAGCGTATTGCCTATCGCCATAAATGTGGATCTGACGGACGACGATGCGTTGGACTTTGGCACCAACAACCGCATCGAGGCGCTTATGGCAGTCAAGTTGCGAGGACAAGGGAATAGTTGAGTCTGCAATTCCTCGTCTTTGAAGGACGGGCTGGTTTCGGCTTCTGCAGCCGCGTGCGTCCCGGATTGTGAAGTCCCGGTCAAAGAACCAGACTTGGATTTCTTCTCAGCGCTTCACTGCAATCGCCTGCAGCTCGAAATGCCCGCCGCGCAGCAGCGATCCGGCTCCGATGAATTCCCGCGCCGGCAGATCCTTGGTCGTGAAGTAGCTCTTGTAAATTGGATTGAACTTGTCGAAGAGCGAGAGGTCCGTGCATGCAATTTGTACGTAGACCAAATCGTCCATGGTCATTCCTGCTTGCGCGAGCACGTCTTTCTCCCCATCGAGCAGCAACTTGATCTCGTCCTCAATTTTCTCCGGTGCTTTCCCGGTCTTCGGATCCAGACCGATCCGCCCCGCCAGATACAGCGTGTTCCCCGACAGGATCGCGTCGCTGAAGGGCAGTTGCGCTGATTTATCAGGAAGATTGATCGCCTTTCTCGTGGGCTGTATCGTAACCTGCGAAAACGCGCCGCGTACCTCAAAAATTCCTGCTACCGCCAAGACCAACACCAGGAAACTGATGCGACGATTCATAATTTGCCTCCCTTCGAATGACCTGCCCGCTATGCCGCGCGAGTGTAATACCCAAATTCGCCCCCGGCAAGCCGTCCACCGATGCCTCGCTTGCCCCGGCCTGCAGCACTCTCTGTCGCTCCTCTGAACGCATTCGATTTAGAAAGCGATGAACCCCGTTCGAATGAAGTACAGCGAAGTGAGCCCCACGGCCAGCCAGAGCAGTACGCCGAGAAGGAGGGGGCGCCACCCCACCTCTTTCAGCGTGGCGCGGGAGATGCCGCTGCCGATGAGGAACAGTGTTGCGGTGAGGCCGAGCCGGCCGAGAGTGAAGAGCCATTTAGCGGGGTGTGCGAACGCGGGAAGATAGGTATTAAGGACAGCGGCAAGAACAAAAAACGCGATGAACCAGGGAAGCTGGATGCGGGAACCGCTGTCACCACTGGTGGGAACTTTCTGGGAACGGCGGCGCTGGATCGCGGCGGTGGCGAGGGCGAGGGGTACGATCCACAGGGCGCGGGCGAGTTTCACGGTGGTGCCTATTACCAGTGCTTGCGGGCCGTATTTGGTGGCGGCGCCGACGACGGAACTGGTGTCGTGGATCGCCAGCGCGGCCCACAGTCCGAATTGCGATTGCGAAAGATGGAGGGCGTTTCCGATCGGCGGAAAAATCAGCAGAGCGACAGAATTCAAAATGAAAATCGTGCCGAGCGATACCGCCATTTCTTCTTCATTGGCTTGAAGAATCGGGCCGATGGCGGCGATGGCGCTGCCGCCGCAAATCGCCGTGCCGGTGGTAATCAGAAATGAAGAATTGCCGCGCACTCGCAAGAGTTTGCCGAGCGCCAGACCCGCGAGAAGCGCAAAGGAAATCCCCAGCGCGGTGTAAATAAATCCGCT
>JBGQDD010000038.1:0-12530 GCA_041495665.1 Candidatus Acidiferrum sp. | reverse complement strand
CGCAAGAGCGTTCGTCCGGGGATGATCGCTCATGCGCTGCAGGATATTGTGGGCGGACTGCTTGCAGGTCGAATGGGGCACTAGTGTCTGCTCCGCTTTTCCACGAATAAGAATGAGAACTGCGAACTGGCGTGGTTGCTCATCTTTCCTTTCCCCTGTCTCCGTAAGTGCCGCTCATCCGTCATGTATACTTACGAAGGAGCCTGACTCTATCCATCGATGATTCCATTCCTGCATCTAGGGCCGCTTTCGATACCAACCTATGGGCTCATGGTGGCGACAGGCCTGCTGGTCGCGGCGTATCTATTACAGGCTGATTTCAACCGTCACCGCCCGCAATTCATTAAACGCGGCCACCTAAAGAACGCGGACGAAAAAAGTCAGGGTGACGAAGCGTTTCTTATCATCGGCATTATAGGAGTCGCCGGCCTAGTGGGCGCGCGGCTGTATAGCGTGCTGGAGAGTCCGCGTGAACTGATTGCCAATCCGGCGGTGCTGATCAGCCGGTATGGATTTACGTGGTCTGGCTCGGTTCTTACAACGCTAGTCGCAATGGTGTTCCTGGCGCGCCACTTTGACATACCGGTGCTGGAATTCATGGATCTTTGCGCGCCGCCGGCGGCGCTGGGTTACGCGATCGGGAGGATCGGATGCCTGCTGTCAGGAGACGGCGATTACGGCGTGCCGACAAATCTGCCATGGGGCATGAGTTTTCCGAATGGGATCGAACCGACGTTGGATCGCGTGCACCCCACGCCGATTTACGAATTTCTTGCCGGGGTGATCATCGCAGCATTTTTGTGGCGCATGTCAACGAAAGCCCTGAGCGGCGGAGGTTCCCACGGCGAAATAATCAGTGCCAATCTGATCTGGACGGGGATTGCGCGTTTTCTGGTGGAGTTCATCCGCATAAATCCAAAAGTGCTGTACGGGCTGACCAATGCACAGATTGTGAGCATGCTGTCGATGGTCCTGGGCTTCACTCTTCTCTGGCGGATCAAGCGGGGACTAGCTCCCAAATCAGAATCTGCATAACATTAAGTTGCTCTCTTCGCACATTCTGACCGTCTTGCCGGCGCCTTATTGCTTGATGATCGCCCCATCCTTCATGACGAAAGAGACTTTCCTCAGCGTCTGAATGTTTTCGGCGGGATTCTCCGGCGTGGCAATTATGTCCGCGGCCATCCCAGGCTTCAGGAACCCGCGCTCATTGTCCACCCCAAGCAGCCTCGCGGCGTTCACCGTCATGGCGCGCAGAATATCCGAGGCGGGCACGCCTGCGTCCACCCAACTCTGGATATAGTCGATCGCCAGTGTCCCGCGCGTTTCGCCCGGCAGTGCAACATCAACGTCCGTGCCAAAGGCCATGTTCACCCCGATCTTGTAGGCCCGCCGCAGCCGGTCCACCCAGGTCTTGTGTTCCCAGGGACTCCCAGAAGCCTCGGTCATTTTTTCCGTGAATTCTGTTCCGACCAGCGTGACGATATTCTTCTTCGCAAGCTGTAAGTCCTCGTCGGTCATCTGAAAGCCGTGCTCGATGGAATCGACGCCGGCCTCAGCGGCGTTGTGCGCGCCGGCGTGGGTCCAGCAATGTGCGGCCAGTTTCACGCCCGCGGCATGGGCCTCCGCGATCAGGAAGCGGATATCGTCTGCCGAATAAATGTACTTCTGATCGTCGACCACGATCTTGATGAATTTCGCGCCGAAATGAATGTTCTGGCGGATGGCTTTGCGCATTTCATCGCGCGTGTCGGCGAAGAGATATTCGGGCGTCGCCAGATCTTTCTTCTCCGGTTGCAGGTGAAACTGTCCACCGTACGGCGCGATGATGATCCCGGCGTTCACGACCGTGGGTCCCTGCACCCAGCCGGCCTCGATCGCGTGACGCAGGTCGGTGTCCGCATAATTCCCAGCGTTGCCGATATCGCGCACCGTGGTGAACCCGGATTGCAACATCGCCATGCCGTTGGCCACGCCTTCGATGGCGCGATACCCGGTGGTATCCAGCAGCGTCGTGAAGTAGTAATGGCCATGATCGCGATCGGGAATGACCGTCATGCACAGATGCGTGTGCGCATCGAACAGGCCTGGGAGGATCGTGGCTTTCGAAAGATCGATGATCTTTGCTTCAGCGGGGATTGCGACATTGCCGCCAATTTCCTTGATCTTCCTTCCTTCCACCAGAATGATTTGATTGACGGCGGTTTTTCCCGTTTCCGGGTCGATGATTTTCCCCGCCTTGATTGCTATGAGTTGTGGCGCAGGATTGCTTTGCCCCCAGGATGGCAGCGCAAACACCACCAGCATCACCAGGCAAACACACATAATCCGAATCTTCATGGACTCTCACCTTCCAGACAGCCAGTCGCCCCCTCGGGGTTCTGCTTGTAGATCTTTCCCTCTTGGCCAGGAGAATGGACGAGTGCTAGAGCATCTGCCGCAAGACGTATTGCAGTATGCCGCCGTGACGGTAGTAGGTAACTTCCTCCGGTGTATCCGCGCGCGCGATCGCCGAAAAGGTCCTTACCCGCCCGTCTCCCGATTTAGCATGCACCGTCATCGGTTTCTTGGGCGCGAGGCCCGCGACGCCTTCGATTTCGAAAACTTCGTGACCCGTCAGGCCAAGCGATTCACGGTGTTCTCCCGGCTTGAATTCGAGCGGGAGCACACCCATGCCGACGAGGTTGCTGCGGTGGATGCGTTCGTAGCTTTCGGCGATGACCGCGCGCACGCCAAGCAGCCGGGTGCCTTTGGCCGCCCAATCGCGCGAAGACCCCGAACCGTATTCTTTTCCGGCGAGGACCACCAGCGGTACACCAGCCTCACGATATTTTACGGCGGCGTCGTAGATCGACATCTTCTCGCCATCCGGAAGGAAAAGCGTCCAGCCGCCTTCGGTGCCCGGGGCGAGCTGATTGCGCAGGCGAATATTCCCAAACGTGCCGCGCATCATGACCTCGTGGTTGCCGCGGCGCGCGCCGTAGGAGTTGAACTCATGCGGCTTCACGCCGTTGGCGATGAGGTATTTTCCAGCGGGCGAATCCACGGGAATCGAGCCGGCCGGCGAAATGTGATCGGTGGTGACACTGTCGCCTAGAATGGCCAGCACCTTCGCGCCGTGAATGTCCGCGAGCGCCGGAGGCGTCTTCGGCATGTTCTCGAAAAACGGCGGCAGCTTGATGTACGTCGATTTCGGATCCCACTTGTAGAGGTCACCCTGCGGAATGGGCATGGACTTCCAATGCGCGTCGCCTTCGAACACTTTGCTGTATTGCTTGCTGTATTGCGACGAGGAAACAGAAGAGCGAACAGTTGATTCGATTTCCTGCGGCGTCGGCCAGATGTCTTTCAGATAAACCGGCTTGCCAGTAGTGTCGTTGCCAAGCGATTCGGTGGTGAGGTCCAGGTCCATGCGCCCTGCCAGGGCGTAAGCGACGACCAGCGGGGGCGAGGCCAGATAATTGGCGCGAACCAGCGGATGAATGCGGCCCTCAAAATTGCGATTGCCGCTGAGGACGGCGACGGCGATCAGATTGTTGTCCTTGATGGCGGCGCCGATGGCGTCGGGCAGCGGACCGCTGTTGCCGATGCAGGTCGTGCAACCATACCCGACCAGGTGAAAATTGAGTTTCTCGAGGTAGGGCATCAGGCCTGAGGTCTGCAGGTAATCGGTCACGACTTTCGAACCCGGCGCAAGGCTGGTCTTGACCCAGGGCTTGACGTGCAAGCCGCGCTCGACGGCCTTCTTCGCCAGCAGGCCCGCGCCCAGCATGAGCGAAGGGTTCGAAGTGTTGGTGCAGCTGGTGATGGCGGCAATGACCACGGCGCCGCTCGAAAGCTCAAATGAGTCGCCGTTGTTCCGGACGGCTACCTTCTTGGCCGTCGTTCCTTCCACGACTTTCGTAAAAGAAGCCTTGGCCTGGCGCAGTGCGACGCGATCCTGCGGACGCTTGGGACCAGCGACAGTAGGCTCGACGGTTCCCAGATCCAATTCCAGCGTGTCGTTAAAGAGCGGCGAGGGCGTCTGGTCGGTGCGAAAGAGCATCTGCTCCTTGCAGTAAGCTTCGACAAGAGCGACCTGTTCAGCCGAACGAGCGGTGAATTGCAGATAGGCGAGTGTCTCCGCATCAACGGGGAAGTAGCCCATGGTCGCGCCGTACTCGGGAGCCATGTTGGCAATGGTGGCGCGGTCGGGAACGCTTAGGGTGGACAGACCCGAACCGTAGAATTCCACGAATTTTCCGACGACGCCTTTCTTGCGCAACATTTCCGTAACGGTCAAAACGAGATCCGTTGCGGTCGCGCCTTCGCTCAAGCGGCCGTGCAGACGGAAACCAACAACTTCCGGAATGAGCATCGAAGAAGGCTGGCCGAGCATAGCCGCCTCCGCTTCGATCCCGCCGACGCCCCAGCCGAAGACGCCCAGCGCATTGACCATCGTGGTGTGCGAATCCGTGCCCACGACCGAATCGGGATAGGCCTCAAATCGGTTGCCGTAGGGCATCGCACAGACCACCCGCGCGAGGTATTCCAGGTTCACCTGGTGGCAGATGCCAGTGTCCGGCGGAACGACTTTGAAATTCTGAAACGCCGTCTGCCCCCAGCGCAGGAACGCGTAACGCTCGACGTTGCGCTGAAACTCCAGCTCGGCATTTAGGCCGAAGGCGCTGGTGCTGCCAAAATTATCTACTTGGACGGAATGGTCGATCACCAGCTCGGCGGGGAAGAGCGGATTGATTTTCTTTGGATCGCCGCCCATGCGTCGCACGGCTTCACGCATGGTGGCGAGATCGACGATCGCGGGAACACCGGTAAAATCCTGCAGCAGCACGCGCGCGGGCATGAAAGCAATCTCTTTTTCAGGAGCACCGGGCCGCCATTTCCCCAGCGCGCGGATGTCCTCTGCATGGACGGAGCGGCCATCCTCGCAGCGCACCAGGTTTTCGAGCAGGATGCGCAATGAAAAGGGAAGCTTGGCTAGGTCGGCGACGCCCTGCTTCTCAAGAAATTCCAGCCGGTGAATGTCGAAGCTCTGAGCGCCCACGTTGAGTTTGTCGCGTGTGCGGAAAGAATTGCCCGCGTTGATGGCCATCCTGACAGTCCTTTCGCTGTGAACCGCAGCCCTCCATGATAGCCGAAATTGAATCCAAGCGCCGCGCGGCTATACTGGTATTACTGTGAACATCGTTCTGATTTCGACCTATGAGTTGGGTAGGCAGCCTTTCGGGCTGGCGTCGCCTGCGGCCTGGCTGCGCAAACGCGGCCACCACGTCGTGGTGCTCGACCTCGCCCGGCAGTCACTGGATGAGGCTACGATTGGCGATGCCGAGCTAATCGCCATCTATTTGCCCATGCATACGGCCACGCGGCTAGCCGCGCAGCTCATTCCCGTGCTGCGGAAACAGAATCCCAGCGTGCATCTCTGTTGTTACGGTCTGTACGCTCCCATGAACGTTGATTATCTTCGCGCGCTCGGGGTATCCACGATTCTCGGCGGCGAATTCGAAGAAGGGCTCGTCCATCTGGCGGAGCACCTTGCCACAAATGGGAAGGGGGAAACCCTGCAGTCCGCGGCGTCGCTGATCTCCATGGCCCGGTTGCAGTTCGAAGTGCCTGATCGCTCGGGAATGCCCGCGATGGAGAAGTATGCACATCTCATCGTTCCCGGAGATGGCTACCGAATCGTTGGTTCGACGGAAGCGAGCCGCGGCTGCAAGCATCTTTGCCGGCATTGCCCAATCGTGCCCGTTTACAAGGGAGTGTTTCGAATCGTCAGCCGGGAGGTGGTGCTCGAAGACGTCCGCCGCCAGGTGGCCGCGGGGGCGCAACACATTACCTTCGGCGATCCGGATTTCTTTAACGGCATTCGTCACGCGATGGAACTCGCGGAGGCGTTTCATCGAGAATTTCCCGCCGTGACCTACGACGCGACCATCAAGATCGAACACTTGCTCAAGTATGAGAAGCACTTGCCCGCGCTTCGCGATACCGGCTGCCTCTTTGTGATCAGCGCGGTCGAATCCGTGGATGATGCGGTGCTGGGTTTTCTGGACAAGGGGCACACGCGCGAAGATTTCTTCCGCGTCATCAAAACGTTCCGCGAGTTGGGCATGACGCTTCATCCGACTTTCGTCCCCTTCACACCCTGGACGACGGTGGATGGCTACCTTGATTTGCTGCGACTGATCGAGCAAGAGGGCGTGGTCGAAAATGTCGCGCCCATTCAGCTTGGCATACGTTTACTCATCCCGGAAGGCTCGCGCATGTTGGGATTGGACGAGGTGCGTCGCCTGGTTGGTCCTTTCGATCCGCAGTCACTGGCGTACCCCTGGAAAAACGCCGACCCGCGCCTGGACGCTCTCAGCGAAACAGTCCAGGAGATCGCCGCCGCGGCGGAGCGGCAAAAAGAATCGCGGCCGGCTACATTCGAACGCATCTGGAAGGCAGCGCATGCCGCAGCGGAATTGCCCGCTCCAGAGATCAACCTATCGGTGCGATCCCCGGCGGGCATTCCGTTTCTCAGCGAACCCTGGTACTGCTGCGCCGAGCCGACCCGGGACCAGTTGGTTTCCATCGGTGCTCGGAAGCCGCTGGCGAAAAATGCCGTCGCCAGCGCAGACGGTTTTGTTTGATCCCGGGATAGGAACGCATCACGAATGACGCATCCATCCAAACGATTGCTGCTCTTTACGGCGAAACTGGGATACCAAACGCGTAGTTTTGAAGATGCCGCGTGCAAACTGGGCGTGCAGCTTGTTTACGTCACCGATCGATGCCATCAACTGGAAGATCCGTGGGGCGATCGGGCCGTCGCCGTGCATTTCGAAACTCCGGAGGTCGCAGCCTACACGGTGATGGAAGCGCTCCGCGGCCAGGATGTCAGCGGGATTCTTGCTCTCGGTGACCGGCCCGCTGCTGCTGCGGCTTACGCCGCCCGTGGTTTGGGCATTCGTTACAACCATCCTGCGGCAGTGGAAGCCTGCCGGAGCAAGCTGCGCATGACAGAAGTCTTTCGAGATGCCGGTCTGCTCGTGCCGTGGTTTCGGAATCTTCCCATCGATCCCACGCCCGAACCGGTGCTTCTGGGTATCTCGTATCCCTGTGTGCTGAAACCGCTCTCGCTATCAGCGAGTCAGGGCGTCGCGCGCGCAAACAATCGTGAGGAGTTTTTCGCGGCGGCCGCACGTATCCGGCGCTTACTCAAATCCCCGGAAATTCTTGCCACGCGCGAGGCGAATCTCGATCAGATGCTTGTGGAAGGTTACATACCGGGGAGGGAAGTCGCGGTCGAAGGACTTCTTACCGATGGTGCTCTGAGCGTATTGGCGATCTTTGATAAGCCCGATCCGCTCGAAGGCCCGTACTTCGAAGAAACCATCTACGTCACACCGTCACGGCTTCCCGAATCCGTGCAGCATGCCATCGAGAAATGCGCGAGAGATGCAGTTCGGGCGTTGGGTCTGTCGCATGGACCAATCCACGCGGAGTTTCGGATCAACGAGGATGGGGTGTGGCCACTGGAGGTAGCGCCTCGGCCGATCGGCGGTCTCTGCGCCCGAGCCCTGCGATTTTCCCTTGATGGCGCGAGTGAACCAATCGGGCTCGAAGAGCTGCTTTTTCGTCACGCGATGGAACTCCCCGGATGGAATTCGCTACGCGAACGAATTGCCTCCGGCGTCATGATGATTCCCGTTCCCAAAAGCGGGATTCTGGAAAGCGTCTCTGGTGAAGATGCCGCCCGTTCGATTCCGGGGATCACCGAACTGGCTATCACCGCCCGGTTGCATGATGCCATTGCTGCCTGGCCGGAGGGCTCGAGCTATCTGGGGTTTCTTTTTGCGCGGGGGAGCACGCCGGAGAAAGTTGAGCGGGCGCTCCGCGAAGCCCATGAAAAATTATCGTTCACGATTACGCCGAGCCTGCCGGTCGAACATCCCGCGACACTCCGAATGCCCAACCAGGGGAACTAACTTTTTGCCTTGGGTGCAACGTATCCCTCGGGCAATTTAGCGCCTTCGCCGAAGAAAAACTGCTCCATCTGCTCTTCCATGATTTTCTGCGAGTTGGGATCGAGGGGATTCAGCCGGTACTCGTTCATGACCATTTTGGAATGCTCTAGCCAGAGCTTCCAGGCGTCCTTCGAAACGCTCTCGTAGACGCGCTTGCCAATCTCTCCTCGCCAAGGAATGCGATCCAGGCCGGGCAATTCTTTGCCAAATTTGACGCAGTGCACCATGCGCGCGCCGGGTTTCACCGCCTCGCTGGGTGCCGGTGTTGGACCGCAAGATTCGTTCGCCATGCTCTTCTCCTCACACGCGTTCTTCCTTCTCACCTTACTGCAACTTCCAGGAAATTCCTAGCCGGGACGCAGCCCATTCCGGCAATGCAGCCCGCATTCTGGCGTCTCGGAGCGATGGTCAGCTACGGCCCAAAGCTTGAAATTGGATTACCCAACGCCGAAAGTGTACAATCATAAATAGCCTGGCCAGCAGGAGGCCCCTTGCGGCTGCCCGTTCAGGCCGTTTTTCCAGGTGTTCTGCAGATTGCCTTTCGCCGGGAGTTGCAGAACCTATATGACGATAATGCACTCGCCCGGCTCTGGGCCAAGGACGCTTCCCTCTGGCCAGCGGAAGAATTCCAAGCAGAATCCCTGAAGAGCAATCTGCGCTGGCTCGATTTGCCTGGGCAGTTGGAGCCATTGATGGCCCGCGTGGCCGCCCGCGCTGCGATGATCGAACCCGCAGGCTTTGAAGATGTGGTCTTGGTCACCATGGGAGACTCCAACCTGGCGGCCAAGAGCGTTCTGCGCTTGCCTGATGCGAAGCTTGGAAAAAGAACCTTCCTGCTCGAAAGCATCGATCCAGATTCTGTCCGCGCGTTCGATGAGTCGCTGCGCCTCGATAAGACTCTCTTTATCTTTGCCAACAAGTCAGGCAAGCACATCGAGACACACTCCTTGCTCCTGTATTTTCTCGAAAGACTGAAAATGCGGGGTATCCATTCTCCCGCGTGTCATTTTGTCATCCTGGCCGAAGAGAATTCTTACTTGGGCGAACTCGCCGGCGAATATGAATTCCAGGATAGTTTTCTTGATCCCCCAGGCATCCATGGTCGCTATTCATCCTTGATTCATTTCAACTTTTTTCTCGCGGCGCTCTGTCGTTTGGGTCCAAGTGACCTCCTTGCACGCACTCAAGCGATGCGCGATGCCTGCGGACCATCTGCGCCACAAAAAACGAATCCTGCTGTATCGCTCGGAGCGTTCCTGGCCGCAGCGGAAATCGAGGGTCTGGACCGGCTGGTCTTTTTCAGCACGGACAGCTTGAAGCCTGTAGCGCGCCGGATCGGATATTTGGTGGGGGCCAGCACCGGCAAGAAGGGACACGGAATCATCCCGATTTCGGAAGCCCGTCGTACGGGCTCGCCATGCTAGAGCAGGGCTGCTTTGCTGCCATTCTCAAAATGGCTGGAGAAGAAGAGCCGGAACTCGACCGGAGACACGACGAGTTACGTGAAGCCGGCGTGCCGATGGTCACCATCGAACTGAACGGCCCCGAGGAACTAGCCGTCGAGTTATTCAAGTGGGAGATTGCGACGGCGCTCGCTTGTTCGCAGCTCGGCGTCGATCCCTTCCACGATCCAGACATCCGGGAGAGCAGAACAAGAACCATGCAGATTCTGGAGCAGATTGCGGCCAAGCGCCATTCTCCCTCGCCGACCGTGCGCGTGCGAGAGGGAGAAATCGAATTGTACGCCGAGGGTGAAACCCGCCAGCAGATCTCAACCCTGAATATGTCCGAGGCACTGCGCACCTTCTTCGGCTTGCGGCATCGGGAAGGCTACATCGCGCTGCTGCCCTTTCTGAGCTATGGTGAAGCGCAAAAAATAGTATTCCGCCGGATTCGCGAGCGGCTCGAATCTACTCTGGGACTACCCGTCCTGGTAACTCCCGGTCCCCGCTATATTCACGCCATCGGGCAGGTCTACATGGGCGGCCCCGCGAAAGGACTCTTCCTGCTCTTGACCGCGGCCCCAGCAAAGGACCTTGTCATTCCAGGTGCGGACTATTCCTTTGGGCAGTTGCAACTCGCGCTGGCGCTAGGTGAATTCGAATCTCTTGGCCGCCGGCGAAGACCCGTAATACGATTGCATCTGACGGGTGGGGCCGAATCAGGCTTGGCACAGTTGGAAACCATCCTCAACAGCGCGCTCGGGAAGAGGCGCATCGCTGCGCCGTAAATTTCGGATCTCTTCGCGTTCTCGTTCATCGAATAGTAGAGCCGCAAGATAAACGCAAAGATCGGAGGAGCTGCGCTCTTGGCTGAAATCACCACGTTGTTCTGGGACATCGGAGGCGTCATCCTGACAAATGGATGGGACCGCGGATCGCGAAAAGAAGCCGCAAACGTTTTTCACCTCGATTGGGAAGATTTTCAGGATCGCCACGACCTCTCTTTCCCGGCCTTTGACTCCGGACAGATCACCTTGAATGAATATCTCGACCGGACGTTGTTCTATCGCCAGCGCAGCTTCACCCGCGAGGAGTTC
The DNA here is from genome assembly GCA_041495665.1 of Candidatus Acidiferrum sp. Taxonomy (GTDB): domain Bacteria; phylum Acidobacteriota; class Terriglobia; order Acidiferrales; family UBA7541; genus Acidiferrum. The sequence continues at coordinate 1,982 of JBGQDD010000038.1, read as the reverse complement.
ACCGCTTTTATGTTCGCGCAGTCCAAAGAATACCCGGAGACGCGTGCAATTCTTGACAAGGTTGCGAGCTCCGGTAAATACTTCGTCGGTGCCATCAATAACGAGCCGCTGGAGCTCAACCAGTACCGCATTGAGGCCTTCGACCTCCGAAGGAACTTTCTGGTTTTCTTCAGCTCATGTTACGTTCGATCCCGGAAGCCCGAGGAGACCATCTTTCGCGTTGCGCTGGAAGTCACGCAGCGCCCGCCGCAGCGGTGTCTTTTTATTGATGACCGGCCGCTGAACCTCGAATGCCCGAGGCGCCTGGGGATGAACACCATCCACCATCAGAACGCAGAGCAATTGCGTTCCGAGCTTGGAAAACATGGGGTTGAGGTATAGTTTTGGACGCTGCATCAGCTATCTGAACAGGGCGCAGCTTGGCGGAGGGAGAGACGATGGCTGGGGATACGGATCGTTCCGGTTCAGTGTACGGAGGCGTGGTCGAGCCCTGCACGGTAGTTCTCTTCGGCGCCTCGGGAGACCTCGCTAAGCGCAAAGTCATTCCCGCGATGTACGACCTGGCGATTCACAATGCGCTGGGACCGCGTTACACCATTGTGGGATTTGCGCGTACGCCCATGACCGAAGACGCCTTTCGCACCATGCTTGGCGACGCGGCCAAGAGTATCTCCGAAGTCGGGCCGATCGATCCGAAACAGTGGGACGAATTCGCTGCCAACCTTCATTACTGTCCCGGGGATTACGCCGATCAGGAAGCTTATGCCAAGCTTGCCAGGCGCCTCGCCGAACTGGAATCGGCAAAGAACATTGGCGGCAACCGTCTGTTTTATCTATCCACGCCGCCTGAAGTTTATCCGGACATTGTCGAGCAGCTTGGCCGCGCCGGACTCTCTCGCTCTTCCTCGCCGAATTCCTGGGTGCGCATCATCATTGAGAAGCCTTTCGGACGGGATCTGGCCTCCGCCAAGACCTTGAATCAGATTGTCCTCAACGTTTTTGAAGAGAAGCAGGTCTACCGCATCGATCACTACCTCGGCAAGGACACCGTGCAGAACCTGCTCGTGCTGCGCTTTGGCAACGGGATTTTCGAGCCTCTTTGGAACCGCAATTACGTAGACCACGTGCAAATCACCGCATCGGAAACGCTCGGTGTCGAGCGCCGCGGCGGTTTTTATGAAACCGCGGGCGCGCTCCGCGACATGATTCAGAGCCACGTTCTGCAACTGACCTCACTGGTAGCCGTTGAACCTCCCGCCTCGTTTGATGCCAACGCCGTGCGCAACGAAAAACTCAAGGTGCTGCAGTCCATCCGTCCCTTCGATTTGGAAATGGTTGCCCAAGCGGTCGTTCGCGGACAATACTCTCCCGGGAAACTGGGAGATAAGCCGGTGCCCGGTTATCGCGAAGAGCCCAACGTGAATCCCGCTTCCAAGACCGAAACCTTTGTCGCCGGCAAACTCTTGATCGACAACTGGCGCTGGGCCGGCGTTCCGTTTTATCTTCGAACCGGCAAGCGCCTCGCTACGCGCACCACGGAGATCATGATCCAGTTCCGCCGCGCCCCGCACATCGTTTTCCGCGAAAAAGAGATTATGCCCAACCGTCTCATCTTGAATATCCAGCCGGACGAAGGCATTTCGATTTCCTTCGGCGCGAAGCGCCCGGGAACCGAAATGAGCATCGGGAATGTCACCATGAATTTCAGCTATCGCGAAGCTTTTGGCAATGGGACGCGCAGCGCCTACGCCACGCTCTTGAACGACTGTGTGCGCGGCGATGCCACGCTCTTCGATCGCGGCGACAGCGTCGAAGCGGCCTGGTCCCTGGTGGATCCCATCCTCGACGTCTGGAGCGCCGCCAAGAGCGCCACCGTGGCACAATACCCATCCGGAAGTTGGGGCCCACGAGAATCCGATCTGCTGCTCGAACGCGACGGCAGACGGTGGTACAACCCGTAATCGCAGCACCTGACGTAAAAT
>JBGQDD010000037.1:0-12584 GCA_041495665.1 Candidatus Acidiferrum sp. | reverse complement strand
GTTCGATCAAAACATCAACCGACTCTCATAAGCACTGGTACATAAAACGGGGTCAGGCCATGTCCTTTCTCGCGCAATTTGCTTCCGGTTGAACTCAAATCTGTCCTTATAGGGGCGCGGCACCGCTGCGCCCGCTCTTGCCCCGCCCGCTCCTCGATTTCGTCCTTGTAGAGGCCGGGCTTCAGCCCGGCGTTCTTGCTAAGACTGCCGGCCAATTGCCTAGAGAGTTACCCACATTTATGTTATGCTCCCGCCGTTTACGTGGTGGTCAACCGTCGGCCAGGGTCCCCGGTGCTCCGGAATTCCCGCTGAAGGTACGTTGCTCTCGCCGCGGTTTCCGCCATTTGGCCGAAGGCGCTCTGTACTTTGCAAGCGTTCGATCGAAATCTTCTGCGTGGGAGGATTATGCGATCGCAAATAGCCAGTTTTCGTCTGTACCTCGTCATTCTTGTTTCCATCATTCTTCTCGGTACTTCAGGCCGTGCTCAGGAGAAACCCAAGTCTGCGTCCAGCGAGACAGCAACGAGTAAGCCACAATTTCCGGCCGCTAAGAAGCAGGCCACACCGGCAGGGTCCGCCGAAAACGGGGAGGGCCTCGACAGAGCTCCGGCCGTCGAAGCGGACAAAGACAGCGCTGAGCAAATCCGAAAACGCGATGAATGGTTTTATAGGCAGCGCAGTTCTGTAAAAGGCCACATTCCCGCTGGGGCACGTTTCAAGGCATTCCAGCACATGCAGCGCATGATGAAGGCAGAAGGCAAGCTGGTCCTCCGTCCAGACGGTTCTTACGCCGAGGTGGCTCCACAATCGTGGCTCTCACCGCAGGGTCTAGTTACCTCCGCCTGGGCTTCCATCGGTCCTACTCCCACGACCGGGGGATTCTTTTCGCCAGTTACCGGCCGGATTATGACCATCGCGGTTGATCCTTCCGATACGACTGGGAGTACCGTACTCATTGGTGGTGCGATGGGTGGTATCTGGCGTTCCACGGATGCAGGCGCTACGTGGACCGCTGTCGGCGACCAGAACGCTTCTCTCGCGATGGGTGCGATTGCCTTCGCGCCATCGAATCAGTCCGTTGTTTATGCCGGCACTGGTGAGTCTTCCCTCGGCTTTGACACCTACTATGGCGCAGGTGTTTTGAAATCCACGAATCACGGTCTGACATGGACGCAAACGTGTACGGTAGCTGGTCCCACTTGTCCTTTCATTGGCCCATTTCTTGACGGACTCAATCCAGGCTTCGGGTTCCTTAACTTCGGCGGCGCGCACATCAGCTATGTGGCAGTCAGCCCTTCAAATCCGAGCATGGTCCTGGTCGGAGCGCAATTCATCGTCGAAGGGCCGAAGGAAGGCGTCTATTGTTCCGATAATGGCGGCAGCACCTGGACCAACGTTTTGCCCGACGAGATGTCCACCTTCGTTGGCTTTGCCACTCCCACCGTCGCTTACGCGGCATTTGGCAATCTTTTTGGTAGTTCCCCCGGTGCGCCGAATGGAAATGGAATTTACAAAGCGACCGGCATAGGCGCGACGTGTTCGACCATACATTTCACGCGCATAACCAGTACCACTTTGCCGTTGCAATCCTCCATGGGCCGCATCGATCTCGGCATCGCGCCCGCACCCGGCGACACCACCGGAAATACAGTCTACGCATCCATCGCGGATGCCAACACGTCCTCCAGCACGAATCTAGGTGTTTTTGTCACCACCAACGGCGGCACTTCCTGGACGCGGACCACCGCGCCCGACATTTGCCAGCAGCAATGCTGGTACGACAATGTGATCAAAGTCGATCCCAACAACAAAAATATCGCCTTTTTCGGCGGCGGTGCCGTTCGCGATTCCAGCGGAAACTTTTCTTGGGTTGTGCGCACCGAAAATGGCGGCACCAGTTGGTCTTCCGTGATCCCGAATCTGCCGCCAGGCAGCTCGGGTCTTCCTCATGTGGACAATCACGCCATTGCTTTCTTCAAGCTCTCGAACGGCAAAGTCCGCATGTATCTTGGCAATGATGGTGGCATCTGGCGCACCGACGACGCCGAAGCCTCAACCGTCGCCTGGACAAATCTAAACAATCCCTCGCTCACCCTTACCCAGTTCTATCCTTCCATTTCTATCAGCCCTTCCTCACCCTCCATCGCTTTCGGCGGCACGCAAGATAACGGTAGTCAGAACTATCAGGGCGGAACGGGCTGGGTGGACAATCAACTCTGTGGTGATGGCGCCTCGTCTGCCGTCGATTCCATTATTCCCAGCACGGTATACATTGGTTGTGGGACTGGCTTCCCTGTAAACGCCTCTTATCAGAATGGCGCAATCGGGACTTTCTTTCCTGCGGTCAATGGAATCAATTCCTCGGACTTCCAGAGCTTCATCCCCCCGCTCGTGACGGATCCAAATGCCGCAAACGTACTTTATTTCGGTACGACCAAAATCTATCAGTCCAGCGACGCCGGAAACACCTGGACTCCCATTTCATTCGAACTTATATACGGTCCGGGTGGTAATTGGCTCAACGTAGTTGCTGTCGAACCCGGAAATTCCAGTGTCGTCTATGCAGGGGCCAACAACGGCATAGTTTACTTCGCCACAAACGTAACGGCAGGCGGGGGAGGCTTCGCTTCATTTATTCAGGTAAATCAAATTGGCCTGCCACCGCGTGAGGTCACGGCTATCGCCATCGATCCTTCCGACCCCTCCGGCAAGACCGCCTATATCGCTTCCTCGGGCTTCTCGATGGTGGGAGCCGACCCTTTCGGAAATCAGATCAACGATCCGCTCGGTCACGTTTTCAAAACGGCCGACGGAGGCAATACCTGGAAGGACGTGAGCTGCTCCACAACTAACTGCTCAATTCCCGCCGCTAGCGATCTCCCAAACATCCCCGTGAACGATCTTGTCCTCGATCCCGACGTTCCCAACACCCTGTACGCCGCCACCGACCTCGGCGTCTTCATCGGCGACTGTTCCGCGATGCCTTGCGCCTGGAGCACTGTAGGCTCCGGCTTACCCCGCGTGGCCGTTATTTCCCTGCGTCTTCACGAAGCATCGCGCACGCTCCGCGCCGCCACGCACGGTCGAGGTGCGTGGGACATCTTCCTGAACAATTTTTCCTTTACCGGCCCTCGCATCTTCTCGCTCTCGCCCACGTCGGCAAATTCCGGAGGCGCGCAATTCACTCTCACCGTCAATGGCACTGGCCTGACCGGTGGCGTCATTCAATTTAATGGAACTTCTCTCGCTACGACGCCCTCGCCGACTCAGCCTGACGCGCAGCTAAGTGCACCAGTCGGAACAGCCCTCCTGGTAGCAGGCACGCCCAAAGTTGCAGTCAAGGTAGGAAGTTCTACCAGCAACTCCCTGACATTCGCTGTGCTCGCGGCCGTACCCACGCTCACCAGCGTCAACCCGGCCAGCACACCTGTGCAGACCCCCAATCCAACCACGAATGTCTCACTTCAGTTGACCGGCACAAATTTTGCCAGCAGCGCCAGAGTCCTTTTCAACGGCGCGCAGAATGGCATCACCGTCTCTGCTCCCACGTCATCTTGCGCGCTTCCAACATGCCTTACCGCCACTCTTCCCGCCGCTCTCCTCGGTCCTTTCGGCAGCACCAACGACATATCCGTGCTCAACACGCCCCCTGGTGGAGGTCAGTCGAAGCCTGTAACTTTCAAAGTTGCCGCTCCGCGGCCACCCAACGATAATTTTGCTAATGCCACCGACATTACGAACCTGACTTTCACCGATATACAAGACAGCTCCAGCGCGACGACTGAGTCTGCCGATCCGGTCCCCCCTTCCACCTGCGTCAATCAGTACTCCAGCGCACAAGGCAACACCGGCGGCCACCTCAATGGCCTTTACAACACCATCTGGTACAAGTTCACCCCAATTTTCTCCGCCAATCTCAATGTGGACACCATCGGCAGCAGTTACGACACTGTTCTCTCCATTTGGACTGGTACTGGCACTACCGAAGGAAATCTCACTGCGACGCATGTCGCCTGCAACGACGACATCAATCCCGGAATTGTCATTCAATCCCAGCTTTCGAACGTTCCCCTCACGGCCGGCACCACCTACTACATCATGGTCAGTTCTTTCGGCCCTCCCGACCCCAACCCCATCGCCCTTGGTGGTAGGTCTCAATTCAATTTTTCCTACAACTTTGGCAACTACCCAGCGCCAGTTCTCACTTCGATTTCGCCAACGAGCGCCAATTCTGGTGACCCTGCATTCACGCTCATTATTAACGGCTCGAGTTTTTTCAACGGGGCGATTCTTAATTTTGACAATTCTGTGAACTCGCTGGGATCCGCCGTGGCCACTGCTTACTTCAGTCCCACTCGAATAACCGCCGTAATTCCGGCTGCCCTAATCGCCTTACCCGGCCCATTTACGGTTCTAGTGTTAAGTCCGCCGCCAAACTATGCTCCTTCAAACAGTCTGAACTTCACCGTTAACCTCGGCACCTATCCGGTTCCCACCCTCACTTCCATTTACCCTACAACTATGATTGCCGGCTCTCTGCCCTTTACCATCTTCGCCTCCGGCTCAAGTTTCGCGCCTGGCGCCGTCATCAACTTCAATGGTGTCGCTAAAGCCACCACGGTTAGTAGCACTCAAAACGCCATCGCCACAATCTCGACCGCCGACATCAGCACAGCAGCCACCGTCCAAGTCACCGTGAGCAATCCCGCGCCCGGCGGTGGCCCCTCCGCTCCTCAACCATTCATCATCGCCCAGCCAACTGTAGTTCCCACGATCACTTCAGTGAGTCCAACCTCCATACCGGCATATTTTCCGACGACGTTCACTGTTACCGGCACCGGTTTCATACCAGGTGCCGCCCTCGATGTTGTCGGCACTGGTGGTGGCTATTGGAACACCAACGTGATTAGCTCAACGCAGCTCTCCATAACAAACTTTTCCGTCGGTAGCCCGGGTTCTATTCCCATCTACGTGATAGACCCTGCGCCGGCCGGCACGTCAACGGCTTTCATACTCACCGTCACCCAGCCTCCCCCTCCCACCATCACTTCTATTAGTCCCACAAGTGGATCCAACAGCAGCAGCCCGATCACACTCACGGTTAACGGAACAAACTATCAACCGGGTGCGCTTGTGTATTTCAATGGGGTCGGGCAAGGCACCACTTTGATCAGTTCAACCCAGCTTTCGATATCAATTTATCTGGGTCCCTTTGCTGCTGGTGATTACCCCGTTACGGTCGTCAATCCCTATCCCGGCGGAAACTCGAACTCCTTAAACTTCAGTGTCACGGGCCCTCCCGACTTCTCCGTTTCGACCCCTGGGCCGGCTGCCGCAGGTGTTACCGCCGGCCAAACCGCTACATTTATGAACGTCATTCTTGTTTTTGGTATCGGTGGCTTCTCGGCTCCGGTGAACCTTTCCTGCTCTCTCCCTGCTGCGGCAACGCACTGCTCCGTGGCTCCTCCAGCAATCACTTCAGGCCAGACCGCGAGTGTCACTGTGACCACGACAGCGCGTGGCCTAATGCCTCCTTTGTGGCCCCGTGTGCGCTTCATTTCCCGGCCGCAATTTCTGCCGGTGTCCTTGCTTGCGATCTTGTTGAGCGTTCTTCTCTTGCGCTTTGCGCGTACTCGCCGCCAGCGCTTTGCCGGAGCTCTCCCGCTCGCGATCCTTGTTCTTCTCCTGACCATGGAAGCGATCGGTTGTGGCGGCGGTGGCAACTCCACGCCACCTCCGCCACCTCCCCCTACGGGTACGCCCGCGGGCACCTACACGGTCACCGTCACCGCGACTTCTGGTACCCTGACGCACACCTCAACCCTGACTGTCACGGTTCAATAGAGCTGACTCAACACTCAGTTAGCGTCGCGGGGAGCCCGGACGACAGATCCTAAGATGAATTTTGGTGCCCTTCCCTGGGTTTTTGAGGTTGGGGCTCTTGGCTTCATTTTTTTCTTGCGCGTCTCGCGTCTGCGGGAACCGTTCAACCCGCCCCCGCCGCCGTTCAACCCTCATTTTCGACTATTCACTGCACAACACTTAACAACTTGATTATGACGTGCTATTCTCTCTCGTGCTTATTTACTCTGAGCCCCGATCGAAGATTCCGACTTGTCCCGACCCCGTCGGGACCCTGTCGGAAAGAGCCGCATCCCATCCCCGCCCGTTTACCCTGAGCCCCAAAGGGCTGTTCCCCTCTCTCCAGTTCACTCCCGCTGTCTTTCTCCTCACTGACCACTGTCCACTGACTATCGAAGCTCCACATCCGTCGTGGAGCGGAGATCCCGACCGGGTCGGGACTGCCCACTATCGCTTTAAGTCCTTTAGCTGCAACACTTATGGATCTCCCCGCAAGTGTTGCGAACAAAAGACTTACGCCCCAACTAAGCCCTTTAGATGCAACACTTACAAAAAACAGGGGGCCCCCTTCTCGTCATTCCGATCGAACCCCGGCGGAGATCCCGGCCCGGTCGGGACCTTCGGATCGAAGCTACGTTCCAACATGCACCGCGAGTCCCTATTTCCGCCCCCGTCCTAGTACATCCGTACTTCCCAAAATTGAATCCTTTTTGTATCGGGAGTCCTATTGTTACCTGGGCCTTACCCGGATACACTCTCCCTTCAATCAGGAGGACTGCTTTGACTGGTTCCGAACGCCGCACTACCCAGCGCTTTTCCATGCGGCTGCCGCTTACCGTTCGTTGGACCACGGGAGCTGCGGTTGGTGAAACCAGCACCGAGTCACGGGACGTCAGCTCCCGCGGTGTCTACTTCTTTCTTGCCAAGGACGTCAAAGAAGGTTCCGCGGTTGAGATTCTCCTGACCCTTCCGAACGAGATCACCCTGGCCGGACCGGTCCGCGTCCGCTGTCTCGGGCGCGTGCAGCGCACCGAGGCACGCGAAGAAGGCGCGATCGGCGTGGTTGCCGCCATCGAGCGCTACGAATTTCTCCGCGGCGACGAAGAAAAATAAGCTTTACCCGCCGCCGCGAAAAGTTCTAAGTTTTTCCGCGGCGACGAAAAAGTTTCAATGGAAGGCAAGTCCCCCGCTTCCTGGTTCACAGCCGCCCGATATTTTTGCGGCGGCAAAAAAATCCGCAGGCTGAATTGGCAACGCTTTCACGGCCCTGCGGCAACAAGTATTCTTGAACAGTTTTCTGCCGTTGCGGCAAGAAGCATTCTTGAGCGGTTTCTTGGCCTTGCGCCAGGAAAGATTCTTGACGAGTTTCTTGCTCGCTCACTGCGGAGGCGGGCAGGATAAGCCGGGGTGCCTTGGCCCCTCAGCGAAGCTACCCCGGCACTTTTTTTTCGCTGCCATTCGAGTCTTGTATTTTCCCGCTCTTCCCCTTCGCATTTGGATGCTCGGCACTTGCTTTGTAATCCCTCTTCCAATCCTTGCGCATCGGCGGCATTCCGTCCGCCCGTTACCCATGCGCCGCCTGTACTTCCGGGCAGGCGATTTCCACAGTGCTGTTAGGAGAGGATGGAGGCAGCCCGGTAGCGATACGGCGCGCAGCGGGGGAGTTCGAGCCACGCCGGAGCAGTTCGTATGGGAAGAATTCGAATGTATTGAGAAGCGCGATGGCGCGCCAGTTTGAGGGGTTGCTGTGAGCAAGCATGCCCGAGAGCGGGCGGAGAGAGTCGGGGGAAAACGTTCGAATGGGCCTGGAAATCGACGCAATCAAGGAAATTGAAGAACTGAAGAGCGAAATCGGCCGCGAAAGTTCTGCCGCAGAAGAACTTTCGAACGGTGGAGATTGCATCGGAATCTCACTGATCGATCTCGCCGAGATTCTGGATCAGCACAAGATGTGGGTGGAATCGGGCGGAGAATCGGGCGTGAAGGCCGATCTGTGCGGCGTGAATTTAGCCAAAGCGGACCTGACGGGCGTGAATTTGCAGGGTGCGCACCTGCATCGAATGAACCTTTCGGGCGCGGATTTATCGATGGCGAATTTGCGCGGCGCGAGCCTGGTGCGTTCGAATCTGCAGAACGCGAACCTGCTGGGCACGGAACTGCGCGGCGCAAACCTGATGGGTGCCAACCTGTATGGCGCGGAAGGATTGTGGTTTGGCCGGCTGGGCGGGACGAATCTCTTCGATGCCGTGCTTCCCGAATCGATTTCCGCGGTGGACAGTTCGAAAGCCATCGGCGACGCCACAAAAGTCGCGCGCTGGTTTTATTTCCTCACCGTGGGCGTGAGCCTGATCTGCTGCCTGCTGATTGGCTTCACCAGCGATGTGCGCCTGTTGCTCAATGCGTCGGCGTTCCCCATCGCGCGCCTTGGGAATCTGCTTCCCATGACGAGTCTTTATCTCGGTGGCCCGCTTGTTCTTCTGGCGCTTTCTCTGCGATTTCATTTTCTGCTATTGCGTTTGTGGGGAAGCATGGCGGCGCTGCCGGCCGTTTTTCCGGATGGACAGACGCTGGAGAAAGACGGCCCGTGGTACTTGATGGGGCTGGTGCGCAGACACTTCCGGTGGCAAGGGGAATCGCGATCCGCGATGACCGCTTTCGAAACCGTGCTTTCGACGGTGCTGGCGTACTGGATTGTCCCCGCGACGATGTTCTTCTACTGGCTGCGGTATCTGCCGCGGCAGGATTTCCGGGGAACGCTTCTGCACGTGTTTGTCATGACGCTTTCGGTGGCCACGGCGACGTGCGTCCCCTTTGTCGTGTCGCGGGTGCTGCGGCCGGGTGACATACGGCTGCCGAAGTCGAAAAACATCCTTCGAATGATCCTGGGGACCACGCGCGCGGCGCTGGCGACGGGATGCATTCTTTTTCTCTTTTCTCTCGGGGTGAACCGGGGATTGCCCTTCGACCGCGGCACATCGGCGGATGAATCGCCGGCGGATGGGCGGCGATGGGCGGCGATGGTTTTTCAATCCGTGGGCTTCCGGCCGTACGCGGACTTGACGGAAGCGACGCTGTCGACGCCTCCGCCGCCAGGCACGGTCTGGACAGACGAGACCGTGGAGGGAATCACGGGCGCGCGGCTCAATCAAATGAATTTGCGGTTCGCGCGGGGGTACCGAGCTTTTCTGATCAATGCAAAACTGTGGCGCGCAAACCTTGAGGGGGCATATCTATCCGAAGCCGACCTGCGCGGAGCGAATCTCCGCGAAGCGCTGCTGCGCTCGGCGATTCTCGACCGCGCCCAGGTAACGCATGCCGTATTAGTCTCCGCCAATGCCACCGGCGCAAATTTCGCGGCGGCCGATATGCGCTTTGTGGACCTCTCTTACGGGACATTTGAAAATGCGGTGCTTTCGAATGCGAAAGTCTCCGGGGCATCGCTGTATGCGGTGAATTTGCGGAATGCGCAATTGCTGCGGACGGACCTTTCGCGCACGGACATGCGCGACACGAAACTCGAACACGCGGTGTTGTCGTTTGCCAATCTCGAGCAAACGGATTTGTCGTCGGCCAAGCTTGGAGAAGCGAATCTCACCGGCGCGATTCTCAAAGGCACAATCCTGCTCGACGCGGATTTGAAGAAGGCGGATTTGCGCGGCGCGTATTTGACGGTGGCGATTCTGCGCGGAGTGGAAATGGATGGCGCAAACCTCGCGGGCGCCGATTTGCGAGGTGCGTCAGGAATTACGGCGTTACAGGTTTGTTCCGCTCTGCACGGGCGCTCTGCCTTGCTCGATCCTGATCTCGCCGCCGAAGTCCAGCTCCGCTGCGCATCTTCTCAGTAGCTCACGATTTCCCCTCACGCATGGACCCCGATTTGGCCGCGGAAGTGCCAGCGCGCTGCTGAGCTTCGCGATTGCTGACGGCGGCTAAATTCGAACGAGGGCGGTGGCGGCGGTGTCTGGATATATGAAGGCGCAGAATGCGCGCACTTCAAGGAGAACCGCCATCATGAAAAAGACCGGAATTGCCTTTGTTGTGCTTGCGATCGTTCTGATGACCTGCGGCGGAGTGCACGCACAAAAGCTTGCACCCAAATCCGCACCGGTGACGACAACACCTGACCTGACGAAACTAAACATTGAAAAAGTACTGCAACAGGTGCAAACGACAAAGCTTCAGCCGAGCGCTCAAGAAACATCGCCTTTGCAGGTTGTGGCTGAGTTTCTGCAGTTGCGGCCCGGCCAGGTGAGCGAGCTCGAGCAATTGCTGCAGGAGCGCCAGACAACGCTTGTGCCGCTCTTTCAGAAGGCCCAAGCCCTGATCCAGCAGCTTGGCAACCTGCTAAATTCCGGCGGGAACCCGGCGCAAGTGGGAGTATTGGTGATCCAGATTCACGCCTTGCAGCAGCAGATGGCGCAGGCGCAGCAGAGCTTTCTCTCTCACTTCGTAGCGATCCTCGACGTGGATCAGTTGCAAAAACTTCAAGCCGTGCAGATTGCAGCTCAGTTGCAACCGATTCTTCCAGCATTCCAACCCATCTTTCTCTTCTGATGGGGAAGGGCCGCTAGCGGCCGGATCTGGGCGGCGGGGCCGCCCACCGTCCGCCGCGAGAATCTTGCGAGCCGTTCGCATTGTCCGCTGCACGCCGCGGTCGGACGTGATATTTTTCTGAACGAGAAGCCGGGGTGCGGTGTCTATACGTAAAGGGGCAGGAGACGCGTGACAGGGGCTTGCGTGAGTGCGCTGATTTCGAAAGCCGAGGCGCTTGGAATCGAAGCGGGATTTGGCGAGCGCATCGCTGAGAATCAGCGGCGCGTTTTTCAGATTGCCTACAGCATCTTGGGCAATTCCGCGGATGCGGAAGATGTCGCCCAGGAAGCGTTTTTGCGGGCCTACCAGAAGTTTGCCTCGCTGCGAGAGGCGGAGAAATTTCGCTGGTGGATAAACCGAATCGTATTCCGGCTGGCATTGAACCGCCGGAGGGGCTACCGGCGCCGGTTGGCGCGCGATACAGTCTGGCAGGCCACGGAAACATCGGGGATGGTTGATGGAGCGAAGGACGCCGAGCAGCGGGTGATGCTGGACCGCCTGCGAAAGGAAATTGAACGCTTGCCGGACAAGTTCCGGAGCGTCCTGCAACTTTCGCTGGTGGAAGAGATGGAAGCCGCGGACGTAGGCGCGGTGCTGGGGATTCCCGCAGGAACGGTGAGGTCGCGGATGCATGCGGCGCGAAAACTCTTGTTGGAAGTGATGAAATGAAGAACACGTGCGAAAAATGGAAAGACCAGTTTGTGGAGGTCGCACTGACCGGGACTGCGGCAAGGGATCTCGAAGAGCATCTGCAAAGCTGCGCGAATTGTTCCACCGAGCTCGACGAGGTTCGGGCGCGCAGGGCGCGGCTGGACGCGCTGCTGCCGCTAATGGTCCAAGGAGTAGAGCCCGCGGCGGATTTCCGAGCACGGGTGCTTGCGGCGGCGGGGGCCGCGAAGGAAGGGAGGCGCGCGAGGCCGTGGCGGGTGTGGGCACTGGCCGGGGCCACCGCCGTGGTTGCGGCGGCGCTGATGGCTGGACTGATTTTGCTGCGAAGGAATGGGCCAGCGGTTCCGGAAGATGAACTAGCCGCCGCGCAGAAACTGGCGGAATGGCGAGCGCCCAGCGATGGCCTGCTAATGACTCCGGGGCGGGAGATTTTGAAGGGGATGCCTAGACTCGGCGAATCGTATCTGAATGTTACCGTGAAGACCGATGAGGAGGAATGAAATGAGAGCGAGAGTTCTCTGCATTTGCGCGGTATTTCTGTTCGCGGCGGGAGCAGCCCGCGCGCAGCAGCCCGATCAGGATCCGATCGGGCAGAGTTTCTTTGCCCCGGAGCTTGTGATCCAACACCAGGAAGCGATTGCGCTGAGCGCGGAACAAAAAGAATATTTCAAGGCGGAAATCCGCCAGGCGCAGCTGAAATTCACCGAGTTGCAATGGAAACTGCAGGATGAAATGGAGAAGCTGGTGGGGCTGGTCAAACAACCGCGGGTGGACGAGCAGCATGTTCTTGCGCAATTGGAAAAGCTGTTGGCTGCGGAACGGGAAATCAAGAGAGAACAAGTGACGTTGCTCGTGCGAATCAAGAACAAATTGACACCGGAACAGCAGGGAAAGCTGTCTGAGCTGCGAAGCAAGCCAGCAAACAAGTAGCGGTTACCACCTCAATCTAAGTCCGCAAGAAACCTGCTCCCATGAGCATTGCGCGGTTTGTTCTCGCCCGGCCCTGATCCGGTTTTGTTCGCCAAAATAGAATTTTATGTGGGCAACAAGGCATAATATGTGCCAGCGAAGCAGAGTTGTGGTGTGAGAGGCCACGAATGACCAACACGATGAAAGATCGGCTGACGACGCCGATGATCCGGGAGAACGGGAAGCACCGCACCGCGAGCTGGGATGAGGCGCTGGACCGGGTTGCGGCGGGATTCCGCGGGGAGATCGAAAAGCACGGGCCGCGCACGTTCGGGATGTTCAGTTGCTCGAAGACCACGAATGAGCTGAATTACGCGGCGCAAAAGTTCGTGCGCTCGGTGATCGGCACGAACAACATCGATAGTTGCAACCGGACTTGACACGCGCCGAGCGTCGCCGGTCTGGCGGCGGTATTCGGAGCGGGAGGCGGGACGAGTTCGTACCGCGAAATTGAAGAGTGCGAGGTGGTCCTGCTGTGGGGTTCGAACGCG
>JBGQDD010000036.1:0-12596 GCA_041495665.1 Candidatus Acidiferrum sp. | reverse complement strand
GGCATCGACCTGCGATTGGAGTTCGCTCACACGTGCCTGCTCCCCAGAACGCCAGCGTTCAAGGTTCTCCGCACCGGCCGATCCCATCGCCGCGCGGCCCTCGCGGGAGATGCGGCGATCCGTCTTCCCATGCTTCGAATCGTCTTCCGCGTTCATAATCCGACCTCTTTTCCTTGCGCGCAAGACTTGAAGTCTTGTCTCTCTGTACGTATTTTCAATAAGTTACGCTACGATTACGCGAAGTTGTCCCCGACTTTGTCCCTAATCCTCGCGAATCAACTCGCCAAGCAGCCAGGAATCCAGATCGCGCACGTTTACGACGAACTTCCGGCCTATCCTCGCGCGGGGAACCTTCCCTGCCGCAATCGCCGCCCGGACGCTCTTAACAGGCACGCAGGCGTACTCCGCGGCTCCTGTGAGATCGAACCAGCGCCGCACTCCGGACGTTACCGCTGCGTTTCCTGCCGTTGGTGACACCATGACCGTAGATTCCATCGGAATCCTCTCGATTGAAACTTTTTGGGAAAGAAATTAGAAAAACGCAAGCGCGCGAAATAGCCGAGATTACGTCCACGTGGAGAGCCTTCTCTCGCGAGGACTTTCTTTTATCGTGCGATTTTTCGAGACGCTGTTACCCATTCCGGGGGCACAGATACTCCGTCGATCATGCAGCCGTCATAGAAACTCTCAAGGAACCTCAAGAACGTCGGAACATCAACGGGTCCGAACTGAGCGAACTGTTTTTCGTATCGACGTTGGAAGTTCGCGGAACCTACGGGTTTGATCTCAAGAGCATTCCAAGCAGCGGAAGGCGCGGATGCGCACTCAGCTCTCTTACTCAGTTCAATACTAAGATTGTTTCCGGTGACACCGGTATCGGTGGCGTTTGTCTCACCGGTATCGGTGGGATGTGTTTCATCCGATATGGATGTAACCGGTATCGGTAGGACCGGTATCGGTGTAACCGGCACCGGATCACAGCGGTCGGGATGCGCAGCGGCCCATTCACCATGTTTGACAACCCGGTACGTATTTGGCAAAAACTTCCCGCCCTGGCGACCGGTGTCGCGGTTTCCTGCAACCTGCACCAGCCAGCCGTCGTGGCAAAGTCGCCGTAACGCTGCGCGGATCGTTTGGACACCCCGATAGGCGGTGCAGCCGCGAATGTATTCCGCAGACGCGAAAAACACGCCGGAGTCTTTAGAAATAGCTAACGCCAGCTCGTAAGTCGTCAGGTCGGGACCGCGGAGATGCCTTCGGTAATGACATTTGCTTTCAGTTGCCATGCTCCATCTCTTTTCTCCCTCTTCCGCTCCATCTCCCGCGCGCGAACGCGATATTAGAGGGGGGCACTCTTCGCGGAGCACCCCCTACCTGGCGAGATAGACGATTCCAGGTAAACTTTTGTTTAGTTGCCGTACAAAACGATTTCAGGGCAACTCCCCGGCCGCGGCCATCTCGTGAATGGTAAGCTGGCGTTCTTCGGGAAGCCGTCCGCCGCGCATCCAGTCGAGAAGTTTCTCGACGCGAGGCGCGTCATCGAGCGGCACCCCTAAATCCTTTAGGCAGCGCACGTTGTGTAATGCGAATTGAACCTCGCGCTCCATTCCACACGACGGCATCCGGCGGCCAGATTCATACGCCTGAATGCGATCCAGTTTGCAGTTGGCCCACCGCGCTAAGCTCTCTTGCCCAATCCCGAGTTCCTTCCGTTCATCGATAACTTGCTGTGACCGGCAGTTTTTTCGCACGATGGTCTCCTTCTAATAGCGTTGCCCTTCATATAAGTGAAAAGTGTACTTATTTTGTGGAAGGGGGCTGTATTGCGAGAAGAACTTCATCGAGTTCCTCTAATATAGTAAAAGTGGACTTATTTTGGGGGTAGGGCTTTGGCGGGGATTACGGCAGTAGATTTGCTTAGGGTTTGTCCGGGCAGCCATTTTGGTGATAGGTAGGATTCGAGTTCTTCCCTCCCTCTTTGTACCGAAACCGTGTGTCCTTTCGGCTTGTACTGTTCGCTATCGTTCGCCGGTCCTCGAAGGTCTGAGCGACGTTCAAGCATCTCGCGCAGCGGAAGCGTTACGGCGTTTAGGTGTCTATCGAGATCAGGGCAGCCATATTTGCGCTTTTCATCCGCAACATCCCATGCCGGGAAGTACTCCGCGTTCATCAGCTTTCCCCAGGAACTCGGGGGCTTCTCATGGAATTTGTAAAGAGTACAGGTCCGCTCGGCCGCGACGGTTAGGGAATAGCGGCAATCCTCGCACGCGAGCGCATCGGCCCCAAGTCTCTCCCGTTTGTTTTTTGGGGGCACCGCTTCGGTGCCATGAAGAAGTTCGTGGACCCGAAGGCAATAGTCACGCGCTTGGCCAACGCTGATCCCTAGCTCTTTTCCGATGTGGGGATAAGTCCACTTTTTCTCCCTTTCGAGGAAGTAGGCGTTGGCGAGCGCGAAGATGTTCACATGCGGCAGCTCTCGCTCTTCCCCCGCACGCAACTTCCCAAGCTCGAAAAAAGCCATCTGACGGTCGAACGTGAGCCCGACAGAATTCCAGTCACCGGGCTCCGGCGGTTTTTGCCCGCCCTGACCATCCAGGTTGAAGAACCATACCCCGAACTCGCGCGCATTGCGGATTTCAAGTGCTCGGCGGCCTTCGGGGGACAAGCCTTGGCCCGACAGTGCCTCCCTTAGATTGCCGAGCACGGCGAGAAGTAGTTCGACGGCCTGACTCCGAGCGGATTTTTGCACCAAGTTAATCCGGCCGGTATTCCGCATGAAGTAGTCGAGGGCGTCCTTCCCGACGAGATGAACTATCGGTGTCGCCTCTAGTATCTCGGATTTTCGTTCGCGCGCCACGGTTGCCCCGGCAACTGGCTACTTACTTTGCCTGCACCACTTGCTTAAAGACCACCGGCACCGCGGATTGCGGCTTGGCGATGTTCCGCGTCGCTTTTACATCCTTCCGCAATTTCGGCTGTGATTGCTCGATAAAATAGTTGTCCACTAGACAGGTTTCTTCGAGCGCCTCACTTACCAAGTCGCCAGCTACGGCGAGAAGGACGTTGACCTGCGACTGTACCTGTTCGTGGTCTTCCTGCTCATGGTTCCCTCGAATGAATTCTGCGGTATCGTGGAGCGTTGCAATTTGGTAAAGATGACGCCACGCTTGCGACGCCGCTTCTGTTGCCTGATACTTTGTTAGTTTTTCCATATTTTCCTCTTCTTCGCTCGCGCCGACGATCATGCTTGCCGGTCAGGAGCTACTTCTAAACTTTTGCGGACGCGCTGGCTTCGAAGACCTCAGCCCGCGAAGCGTCTGAAGGAACTTTTCTGAGTTCGACCGTTCGTCTCCGACTCTTGGCGTCCTTACCGCCGTAAACAATCATCACGCCCTCTTCGCGCAGGTTCGGTGCCAGCCTGTCGAGCGTCGCCCGCAGATCACGCGCAGAGCGCGGCCACGCTCAGGTTCGTTGCTCATCGGTGGTTTGCAATTTCAGAATGTTCAGCAGTTTCTTCAGGTCTCCGCGCCACGAAATACCTTTCACAGTGAGCATAAAATCGATAATCGCTTCGCCGATGGGAGAAACCTCAATGGCGGCGCGATTCGCTTCGGCGCGGTTCGCTTCATAGGCGCGAAGAAACGTTCCTGACTTGAGTCCCAGTCCAGGCTCGGCCGCGACGGCCCACGCGGCGAAATCGGCCATCCGCGGATAACGATCCAGTCGAACGCTTGCGATATTGCGGAGCGCGGCGCTGACGGCATCGAGCAGCGCACCGAGAATCCGCGGCTTCGCAGCATCGAATTCCCGCCAAAATTCTTTTTCCGGTCGGCGCTGCTGTCCCGCGATGCGCGGCGTGCGGATCGTAACGCATCGGTCGAGAAAATCCCCGCGCGTCGGCAGTTCTTCGATGGAGTTGATGGTCGTCGGCCGGAGCGCGCTGAAAATTCGTTCATCGGCGTCGCTGTAGAGTTTCCTAGTGCGCAGCCCGCCGCCGGTAGCCAGTCTGCACAAGGAATCTGAAAGTTGCGCGTCGAGATGACTCAAGTTATCCAGTACGACGAGCCAAGAATTCGCAGCGGCGATTTGCAAGTCGCGCTCACTTCGGGGCGCGGACTGGACCGGCGCTTGCGAAGGATCGATGAGCGCGCGGCGAATGCGCGAGAGAGTGCTTTTCCCGGAACCGTGCTCGCCGGTTATCAACATTATTGGGAACGGCCCACGCGGTCGCAGGTCCGCAACGAGGGAGCATAAAAAAAGAGCCTCTTCATCCTTATTCGGAAGATTCAAAAATTGCGAAAGCTCGCTCAGGTTTCCGCCGGGAATCGGGATCGGCAGTGGCAGCATTCCCGGCGCTCGCAAGAACTTCACCGCGTTTGCGTCGGCGATTTCCCAACCACCGGCTGTGATTTTCACGGCGCGCCAGCCTTCATCGCACAAGTCCAGGAAAATGTTACCGTCCTGTTCGCCGACGCGCAGAAAAACGCGCCGTTCGGGTCCGTCGAACTCAGCGCGGGCGCAAAACTCATCCCGGAAATCGTTAATCACTCGCGATGGTGGCGAAAAGCCGAGTGATCTGTAAAAAACGAAGCGCACAAAAGACTTAAAGGTTTCGCTCCGAATCGGCCAAGTTTCCAGATGGTCGCCGATCTTGAACGTGATAAACGCTGTTCGATCCGCTGTACGGAAAAGGTCCGACCCATCGAAAAGCTCGACGAGGGCCGAGACGGCCTGCTGGTTTTTGTTGGGGCTTTCCATACCTGTCTTTACCTCACAGGAACATTTTACCGCGCCCTTGCAAAATCTATAAAATAGGTATACAATGTATGCCTATGAAGAGAATCGCGCTGTTCCTCAGAGAAGAGCAAATCCGGGAAGCGAAAAAGCATGGCGAAGAGCATCACGTGTCTCTAGCGTGGGTAGTCCGTACTGCCCTGGATCACTATTTGGATGCGTGGAAGAATGGTCGTAGCAAACGCAAAGCCAAATAGTGCTTCGGACCCTTCGGATGCTTCGCGCTGCTTGTCCCCATTACGTTTGACGTTCGGGTACAAAACGGGGACAATTCCGGAAGCAACGTACTCTGTCTTGGCGCAAGTTCTTTAGTTTCAATATGAAACCTCGTACCCCAGCCTCAACGCACAAGAAGGTTATCGTTGTGCTCGCCGACAAGAAGCCCTTGCGCGGCTACCTGAACCCCGGGCGGCTGGGGCAGGCCGACCCCATCGACCTACTCACGCCCGATGGGGAACACATTGAGGTGCCGCTGGATCGAGTGCGATCGATCTATTTCGTGCGCGAGTTTTCCGACGACTTCGAACCGGAGCGCAAGGCGTTTCTGAGCCGGCCCAAGCTGGACGGGTTGTGGGTGAAGCTGCGTTACAACGATGGAGAAACCCTGGAAGGCGTTGTGCCGAACGATCTGCTCTCGCTGCTGGACAATGGTTTGCAAATCACAACGCCGGACCTGAACTCCTCCACGGACCGTATCTTTGTTCCGCGCGCCGCACTCATGGAAGTGACCGTGCTTGGGGTCGTAGGCATCGCGCGCCGGAAGCCCGCCGCCGCTGCGGCTGCCACGTCCCAACCCCGCCTTTTCAACGACTAGGCTAGCGAGCCGTCTGTACTTCCCTCTTTGGCCTGTGCGAGACTCGCAGACAGCCCCACAAAGGCCTCATAAAGAATTGAGGAGCCCCTTCATGAAACTTGCTGAAGTTGCGCAGAAATTGGGATGCCGGTTGGAAGGCCCGCCGGAACTCGAAATTCGCGGGGTGGCCGGGATCGAGTATGCCGAAGCGGGGCAGATTACGTTTCTCGCAAATCGACGGTACTTTCCGTTGCTGAAGACCACGCGCGCTTCGGCGGTTCTCGTCGAAGAAGGGATTGCGCTGGATCGGGAGGCGTCGCTGCCGGCGCTGGCAGCGCTGCGCTCGGACAATCCATACCTGTCATTTGCTCAGGCCATTGAGCTTTTCTATCAACCACCACGCTATGCCCCAGGGATTCACCCGACGGCGATCATCGCGAAGAGCGCCAGGATTGGCGAGGGCGCGCATATCGGACCGTACTGCTACGTGGACGAAGACGCGGAGATCGGGCGCAACTCCGTGCTTCATAGTTTCGTTACGATCTATCGAGGCGCGAAGATTGGCGACGATTTCTTTTCGCACGCGCATGTGGTGGTGCGGGAAGACTGCCGCATCGGCCATCGCGTGGTCCTGCAAGATGGTGTAATTCTCGGGGGAGACGGCTTCGGGTTTGCAAAACTGAAGGACGGCAGTTGGCGCAAAATTCTGCAAGCGGGTTGCGTGGTGCTCGAGGACGACGTCGAGGTGCAGGCAAATTCCTGCGTGGACCGGGCTACCGTCGGCGAAACTCGCATTGGGCGCGGGGCCAAGATAGACGACCTGGTTCTTGTCGGCCATGGCTCACGGATCGGCGCCAACACTTTGCTTTGCGGGCAGGTCGGGCTCGCCGGATCGACAAAGGTCGGCAGCGATTGCATTCTGGCCGGGCAAGTCGGCTCGGGAGGACACATTACCATTGGTGACCGCACCTTAATCACGGCACAGGCCGGAATACCGCACGACCTCGCCGGGGACAAGCATTACTCCGGTTCGCCCTGCGTGGACCACAAGCAATGGCTCAAGAACGCGGCCGCACTGAATCGCATGCCCGAGCTGCAACGGCGGGTTCGTGAACTGGAATCGGAAATAGAAAAGCTGAAATCGCGCTGAAAACACGCGCGCTAACGACCTGCGGCTCAGGATACGGCTGATTCGGCGGTGGCGCCTGGAAAACCGAGAGGACGCTGGTCCGGGGGCAGGCGCGCGGCCATCGCTTCCCGTATCTTCTCGTTCAGAATATCCCGCTGTTCTAACGAATACCCTGAGCTGTCAATCGGATCAAGGAATTCGATCACAATTTCTCCAGAGTGAATCACCAGCGAACGTTTTTCCATGATGCGGTGAGCGCCCGAGCAGGCCATCGGCACAATTGGCACGCCCGCTTTGATCGCCATGACAACTGCGCCTTTCTTGAACTCCTGCAGGCGACCATCCGGACTGCGCGTGCCTTCGGGGTAGATCAAAAACGATTGCCCGGCCTTGAGAGCTTCCGTGGCTTTCTCCACGCTGGAAATTGCCGACTCGCGAACGCTTCGATTGACGGGGATGAAATGCGCCGACATAAAGACCTGTCCCACGATGGGCCATTTGAAAAGTGATGCTTTCAGAAGAATGGCGATCCGGCGAGGGATGGCGCCTACAACTGCGGGCGCATCGGCGGAGCTCGTATGATTCGCGGCAAACAGGCACACGCCCCGGGGAATGCGCTCGAGGCCCAGCACGCGCACCCGCACTCCCACGGCCCTGACAAAAAACATCACGCCTTTCACGCCGGCCCAGTAAATCGGATCGGGATTGCGCGTGATCCAGGTGTAGACTAGCAGCGGCGGCCCGACGAGCAGGATATACAGGGATAAGAAAACGCCGATGAAAAGAGTCCGAAGCATGACAGGCAAACTTTCTCGAAACCAGCGGCGTTGGTCAAGCGAAACGTGGAATCGTCGGCATCGTTAGCGAACGCCAACCGCGCTGGTCTCGCCGCGAAGCATCCCCTCTCGAACGTGGCGCGCCCTTTCGCCGGCGTGTGCATCCTGAACGACCTGGTAGAGAAGCTCCTTGATCTCGCCGAGCCGGAATTCAAGCGTAATCTCCTTGTCTTCCCGGCGAACCCGCAGCTTCAGCAAATCGCCCGGCTTCTGTTCTTGCAGCCAGCGATCAACCCTCTTGGGCACTTCTTCACCGTTCCAGTTGAGCATCACATCTCCGGCCCGCAAGCTCGCCTGGGCTGCAGGGCCTTCAGAATCGACCGTGCTCACGACGAACGGACCGTTCGGTTCATGCTCCACGAAAAAACCGAGCGTCGGTTTCCGATGCTCCACAGTTCGCAGCGCCAAGCCTGCCAGCGCAAGTATCTGTTGATACGGAAAAGGGTCCGTCCCCGCCACGTATTTTTCGAAAAACTCCTCGAACGAGCCGCCGGCGATGCTCTCCGCGGTCCGCTGAATGTCCAGACTGTCTCGATACGTTTTCCTCTGCTTGGCAAAATTCGTGTTCAGCGAGCGCATGACATCGTCCAGGCTTTTCTCGTTGTCGGTGCGGTCGCGAATGAGAATGTCGAGCAAGTCTCCCAATACTTGCCCTTTGGTGTAATACGAGACGCTGTATTCCGGCTGATTGTAGAGAGGATATTTTTCCAGCCAGGCATCGAGACTGGACTGCTCCGCACTCTGCCAGCGGTTGGCCGGGCGCCCTTCCAGTTCGGTGATCTGTTCGCCGAGGTCCGCGTAAAATTGTTCTTTGTTCCAGATGCCGCTGCGCACCAGAGTGTAGGAACCGTAAGTATTCGTCACGCCTTCGGCGAACCACAGAGCGCGTGTGTATTGCTCTTTCGTAAAGTCCACGGGTTCCAGCGATGCCGGGCGGATGCGCTTCACATTCCATAGATGAAAGAATTCATGGGCCGCGACACCCGGCAAGTATTCATCCGAATAGACGCCAATCGCGGTCGAGTCCGCGTGCTCCATGCCGCCGCCACCGGCCCCTTTGCCGATGTGAAGAATGAATACGTAGCGCTCGTACGGCGCCCCTTCCATGAGCTTCAGTTCGTACTGGCAGATGCGCTTCAAGTCTCCCTCGACCTGTTTTTTCTTCCAGTTATCACCGTGAACCACGACCCAAACTTCGGGCTTAAGCCCCGTCAATTGAAATTCTTCGAACTTGCCCATCTCGATGGGCCTATCCGCAAGCGCATCGTAATTCGGGGCCTCGAAAAAGAACGCCCGTGCGCGCCCCATTGACTCGAACCCAGCGTTTGAAGCACTTTCCGCCCTCCAGTCATCGGGTGGATTCGGCATGCTCAGCTTTACATTCTCGGAGCGCCGCCCCGGAACGTAGAAAAGAATCATCGCCGGATTGATAAAGGCGTGCTCGGAATTCAGCTGCGATGCAAAAGGACCCGCCTCGTCCCAATAAGTCGCGTAGGAAATCTTAATCGTTCCAGTACCCTTGATGCGCCACGATTGCTTGTCAACCTTTTCGGTGAACTCCTTCTGAGAACCCGCGAAAGCCTCCAACTGCTGCACGTGACTGCTGAAGTCGCGTATCTGGTAGAGCGCATTCCACGCAGGCATCTGCACAATCACTTCGCCAGTCACATCGGGAATGGTCATCGTCACGTGGAAGAGATGCTTTTCGGGATGATCCAGGAGGACCTCATATTGAATTGTCGCTCCGGCAGAAGCGCCGAACGTCAGGATGAAAAAAAGACATAGGCTGGCCGGGATCAGCAGCCTGCTTCGGGCGGATGCAAAGGTCACCGAGTTTTCGCCTCGCTTGCGAGTTGAACAGCCGCGCCGAGTTTCTTCAGAACTTTTTCGCACAGGCCATCAAAGCTGCCGTTGGACATGATGAGGAGGATATCTCCCGGTTTGGCCTCCGCACCAAGATGCTCCGCAATGGCGTCGGAACTGGGAAACACACGGGCGTCTTTGCCCAGGGAACGCACACTTTCCGCAACAGTCTCGGGGTCAAGGCGATTCTCGCCGCCCAATTGCTGGGCGCGAAAAACGCCGCCGAGGATGATGCGGTCGCCGCGGGCCAGCGCCTTCGGCAGCGCATCCTGAAACACTTTGCGGCGCATGGAATTTGACCGCGGCTCGAGAATGGCCCAGAGCCGGCGTCCCGGCCAGCGGCCGCGCGCGGCTTCGATGGTCGCTTTCACCGCCGTGGGATGATGCGCAAAATCGTCGACCACCAATACTCCGCCGATTTCGCACTGCACATCCATTCGACGCTTCACGCTGCGAAACGTCGCGAGCGCTTTGGCAATTGCCTCGGCTGGAATTCCGCGCCCCTGCGCAACAATCAGCGCCGACATGGCGTTCAAGACGTTATGCCGTCCCGTGGCGGCCAGCGCAAATTCTCCAAACAACTTCCCCCGATGCGCGATGCGAAACCTCATCGTTTCGCCATCGATGGTGAAGCCGCTCGCCACCCAATCATTCCCGCCGCTGAACCCGTACGTTTCCACCGGGCAAAATGCCTTTTCCACCGCGCGCCGCAAGGCTGGGCCCGAATCCTCTACGTCGCCCCAGATGACCACGCGGCCGCGCCTGGGAACGAGATTAACCACGCGGCGGAAAGCCAACTGGTAGGTCTCAAAATCAGGATAAATGTCGGCGTGGTCGTATTCGAGCGACGTAACGATCAGATCATCGGGATGGTAGTGAAAGAATTTCGGCCCGCGGTCCCAGAACGCGGTTTCATACTCGTCACCTTCAAGAATGAACTCTTCCCCGCCGCCAAGCCCATAACTCTTTCCAAAATTCTCCGCCACGCCGCCCATGAGAAAATTTGGCCGCTTCCCCGCGGTGTGGAAAATCCAGGCCAGCATCGCCGTCGTGGTCGTCTTTCCATGTGTGCCGCTGACGACGATGGACTGTCTTTCGGGTAGAAACACTTCTTCCAGAATCTCCGGCATGGAGCGATAGGAAATCTTTCGGTCCAGCACTTCCTCCAGCTCCGGATTTCCACGCGCGATGATATTTCCGATGATCACCAGGTCAGGCGCCGGCTGCAAGTGCGCCGCATCAAATGTATTGAAGAATGAAATGCCGAGACTTTCGAGCAGCGTTGACGCAGGAGGGTAGACTCCGGAATCCGAACCGGTCACGCGAAAGCCGCGCTCGCGCAGCATCCCGGCCAGCGGCGCCATCGCCGATCCGCCGATCCCGATCACGTGCACGTGTTTCGTTTCGCTCAAACCACCACCGCCGATTCCAGGAATTCGAGTGTGCCTTCCCCATCTGCGTCCAGGCGCGCCTTTATGCCCAGCGGTATCGTCAGCATCGGCCGCACGGTGTGCCCGACCGGCGCTCCGAACACGATCGGAACGCCAAGTGGCCGCAGAATCCGCGCGCAGATTTCCCGGACGGTTGGGGCTCCGGCCGCGGCCGGCTCACTTTCCGGAAAGTCGCCCAGGATAATTCCGCGCACACCTTCAAATTTTCCGGCTTGTTTCAAATGCATCAGGACGCGATCCACCTGGTAGGGCTTCATCGCGCGGTCTTCGAGAACCAAAATCGAATCCTTGGTGTCCAATTCCCAAGGCGTTCCGATGGTGGCCTCCAGCAGAGTCATGCATCCGCCCAATACTCTGCCCAAAGATTGACCCGCGAGGACGGCTTCACCCTTCAGCCGCAGCTTCCAGCCGCCTTCCGTTCTGCGCACTGCTTGAAGAAAGGAACTTTCATCATATCCCTTGCGCGCCCCCGGACCCGCGTTGAGCCCGGCGGCAACCATGGGACCGTAGAAAGTGACCCAGTTACACTTCTGCCAAAGAAAAATCTGCAGAGTGGTGAGGTCGCTGAAGCCAATCACGCATTTCAGATTCGCGAGGCTCTTCTCCAGTTCGAATTCCAGAAGGTAGTTTGATCCATAGCCGCCACGCAAAGCGATGAGCCCGTCGACTTGAACGGAATTTAGTGTCCCGAGAAAACCGTTGGCCCGCTCTCGGGACGGACCGGCAAAGTACCCATCCGCTTTAGTGTCCTGATTGGCGACCACCTGAAAATCGTGGCGTTTCAATTCCGCAAGCCCGGCGATCATGTCGACGGACTCCGCCGGAGACGCCGGAGCGAACACTCCCAGGCGCGAACCGGCAGCCAGCGCTTTGGGCTTTCGGGGAGTCCCGTTGCTTCCAGTCATTCGTGATGGCCCTCGACCGGAATCACTTCGGTGATCACGCCTTGGCGGTTGAGCTGGGTGAGGATCGTTTCTTGCTGGCTGTGGCTGACGTCGGACTCGAATTCCACAATGGAGTTCGCTCCCGCCATCGAAACGCGAAAGTGCTTCAGCGGAATTTTCATGCCGGCCATCAGCCGCTGCACTTCGGTGGCGACGCTGTCCGCGTGGCCGGTGGTGATGCGGAACACCATCATGCGGTACTTCAAATTAAGGCGCCGCGCGGCCCAGCCGACGCAAATCAATGCGAACAGCACGAGGCCGGTGGCATAGACAGCCACCGAATAGAGACCTCCGCCGGCAGCCATGCCGATGGCCGCTTCCACAAAGATGGTTGCGGCGGTGGTCATTCCCACCACGCCTCCCGCATCGCGCAGAATCGCACCGGCGCCCAGAAAACCGATGCCCTGGACAATGTTCGAAGCGATTCGCGTGCTTCCCGTATCGCCAAAGCGGCGAGCAATTTCGCCGGAGAGAATGGTGAACAACGCCGTCGCCAGGCAAACAAAAAGGCTGGTGCGCACACCCGCGGGCCGCCGCCGCAGATCGCGTTCAATGCCAATGACCGCGCCCAACGCCGCCGCTACCGTGAGCCGCAACAATATTTCCTGAAGAGAAAGCATCGCCAGCGGGACCCACGGCCCGCCTGAGCGAAATTTTACTATTTACAGTTTAAATTGCGTCAATTTCGAAAAGTGGCGTGCCCTGGCGTGTATCTCACTGCGCTTCAAGTGGCGTAGCCGGTCAAGCCCAAATTTTTCGACGGCAAAGCTCCCCATCACTGAGCCG
>JBGQDD010000035.1:0-12725 GCA_041495665.1 Candidatus Acidiferrum sp. | reverse complement strand
TCCCTTGGTGCGGATATTGCCCGAATTCGCGTACAGGGGCTTTCCGGTGGACGGATCGAGTTGGTGTTCAATCAATCCGGTAATCCGGTTGTCGAATCCCGAAATCGTCCCATAAAACTTTTTGCCGAACCGGTGTTCCAGGTCCACTTCGTAACTGCGGATCTTTTCTGGTCTTAGCGAAGGGTTTCCGGTATCGCCCACGGAATCGGCGTAAAAGTTCTCATAACTGCTCGGAGCGCGAAAGGCACGGCTGTAGATGGCTTTGATGTTGGTGTTCGGAGTCGGATTAAAAACTAGACCCAGCCGCGGGCTGAGCGAGTTTCCGAATCCCTGGTACCAGTCGCTGCGGAGCCCGGCGACAAGAGCTAGCTTCTTATTGAGTCTGAATTCGTCTTGTAGATAAAGCCCCAAAACACGCGCGGACCGGTGGTCATCCAAATAGCTGACAAAGGGTTGTACGTCGTAGTTGGCCTGGTGTTGTCGAAGGTCCTGGCGGAGTTCGCTGCCCAGCGTGACGCTGTGCCGTTTGAAAAACAAATGGGACGCATCCCACTGCAGGTCCAACCAATCTCCGTTGGCCAGATCCTTGTTTACGGTGAAGGGAGGCACTCCCGTCTTTGCATAGTCGTAGATGTACGTCCCGTTGTAGCCGTACCAATCGTAGGATATCCGCCCCAGAGTCTCCCACTTCCCGAATACATGCCGGTATTGCGCGTCGATATACACCTGGGCGTCAGTGGTTTGCGTTCGCGGATCGTTGAAGACAGTGCCAAACGAGGCAGTCGGAATATGTTTGGTGCGCGACTCCTGAACGACATGAATGTCAAAATCCCTGTAGATGAGGTCGACGAATGTGTTGTAGGCCTGGTCTCCATCCGCATTTTCGGCTATCCCGAAATTCGTGGCGGGGCTGTCGAACTCCGGAAAAAATAAACGGCTGTGTCCCTGGCTGTCGTAGAAAGTACCCGAGAGCAGCATCTCCAGCCCATTGTCGAATCGCTTTCCGTAGCTGGCTCTTTCTTTATAGGAATTCCAGCTTCCGGCTTCGGTGGAGACTTCTACCGAATTCAGGTCGCGCCCGCGTTTGGTGATGACGTTGATGACCGCGACGAAAGCTCCTGCGCCGTAGACCGAGGAACTCGGGCCCCTGACGATCTCGATCCTTTCCATCAAGTCCACGTCCACTGGGAACTCCGTACCGACCAGGGCGCCGTCGAAAATCGTGTCGTTCACGCGGTGGCCATCAAGCAGGAAAAGAATGCGCGCGTTGTAGTCCCCTGGCCGTGAGAGCCCGCGTACGCCCACGTAGGTGTAGTTCCGGTCGTAAATTACGTAGAAGCCGGGAACACTGCGCAGTATGTCCGCCAGCGTGCGATAGCCATATTTCTGGATTTCTTCTGCGGTAACGACGGTCACGAAGGCGGGGGCGTCGGCGGCTTTTTGCAGGAACTTCGACGCGCCGTAGACGGCGTCCACCTTGAGTTTTGCAAGATCTTCAATCGTCATTCCGCTCAAGTCAGGCTGCTTGGGCTCCTGGCCCCGGGTTGACATGACACACAAGACTGAGGCGCAAAGAAGCCACCCAGCGGCTCTAGGGAGCCTGCATACTTGCATCTTCATTTCATAGCTCTCCCGGTTGAGGGGAACTTCCCCGAGCCCCTAGCTCGTGTGCACACAGAAGACCAGTAACCCAACTGGGTTGGCCAGCTTGGCTAGCAGAATCAGCAAGATAGCGGGCGTTGGTGGTGGCGCAATCCGTTTTTCCGTAAGGACTGTTTCAGATGGGATTTACTGTGTCTATCTGGGAGAGCTGTCCCCCTAAGGAGCAACTCCGAGTTGTCTTGCCCTTGGGCAGGCTGAAGGACGACCGACCAACGGGCGAATCTGCTAACGCCTGGTTTACCGGACATGTGGCCCACATGATCCACAAAGGGGTTCACGGACCATTACAGGACTGTTAGCCCGCTCACTCAAAGAGGTTACTTTCGTTCGTCGAGGAGGGCTTTGAGGCGGGCGTAACCGGCGCGGCTCACGGGGAGGCGCGTGCCATCGGAGAGGATCGCCAGGCGGCTGTCCTTGCCGTAAGGCTCGATGCGTGCGACGCGCTCCAGGTTCACGATGTAGGAGCGGTGGATGCGTACAAAGCTGTCCGGGTTGAGGCCGGCTTCCAGGCCGGCGATGGTTTGCTGTTTGAGATGTTTCTTCCCTTGACTGGCCAGAGCGACGTAGTCGTCCTGGGCTTCCGCATAGTCGAGTTTGATCACGGGGATCAGCGTGACCTTCGTTCCGTCTTTCACCACTAGGCGCTCGAGGAATTGTTGCGGCGGCCGCGCAGCGGCGGAGAGTTCGTGTGCGGACGGCATCTTCTCACCGAGCCGGTTCTTCGCTCTTTCCACTGCCGCGTCGAAGCGCTCGCGGCCGATGGGCTTCAATAGATAGTCGACGGCGTGCACTTCGAACGCGCGCATCGCGTATTGGTCGTAGGCGGTCACAAAAATGACGGGCACATCGGTTCCAATCAGTTCGAGGACATCGAATCCCGTCAACTTGGGCATCTGCACGTCGAGAAAGATCAAATTTGGTTTGTGCTCGGCGACGGTCTTCACGGCCTCCATGCCATTCGCGCATTCCGCGGCGATTTCAATCTCCGCATGGGATTGCAGAAACTCGCGAATGACGTGGCGCGCGAGCTCTTCGTCATCCACGATGAGCGCCTTCCATCGTTTGTTTTGTGAGGGGCTCACGCTTGTTCCTCGCTTTCCGCCGGAAGTGACAAACTAACTTGATAGAGTTCGCCTTCGGTGTTCACGCGAATGCTGGCGTCTTTTCCGTAACGCGCCTCCAGACGCATTTGCACGTTTTTCAGCCCCAGGCCTCCCGAGCGGCGAGGCGGAGCCTCGGGGTCCCATGAATTTTCGACGAGGATGGACAACCGCCCGTTCTGCCGCTGCACGGCCAGGCGCACGTCACCGCCTTCGGGAAGACCGGCGATGCCGTGTTTGACGGCGTTCTCGACGAGCGGCTGCAGCAACAGGGGCGGTAGCAGGCAGACCTTGGACTCTTCCTGAATCTCCTCATGCATTTTCAATCGCGCGCCAAAGCGGACCTTCTCAATGGCCATGTATTTTTGGAGCAGGTCCAATTCCTCGGACAAGCGCACCGAGGTCTTCTCACCCAAGCCCAGCGTCAACCGCAAGAAGTCACCGAGCAGCACGCACATATCACGCGCACGAGCCGGATCGATGCTGGTTAAAGCGCTGATGGAATTCAGGCTGTTGAACAAAAAGTGCGGATTGATCTGGGCTTTCAGGGCCTTCAGCTCCGCGTCGCGCGCCTGGATGCTGGTCTGCATGGCGCGCGCTTCAAGCTCGTGCGTCGCTTCTTGCGCCAGAGAAACGTAGTGAAACGAAACAGCCAGCAGGTAGAACACGCATCCCGCGCCATAGACGATGGCTGTTTTTTCGGCGAAACGGGCTTCGATGCCTTGCAGGGCCGGCACGAACGATAAGGCGTGGGCAAGCAGCTTTCCGGCTCCGAGCCACAGCAGGCTAAGGATTTGCGCGGCCAGGACATGCGTGCCCAAAAGCCTCCAGATCCACGTTTTTTGGATGGGAGCGATGCGGCACGAATACCAAGCCGGCAGAGAGATCAATTCGCCGAGGGCAGCCAGCCCAAACCCGAGAAGCCCGGCTTGCAACCATGTCAGTCCGCCGGGCGTCTGCAGAACGAAGGCCAGGACCGCCGCGATGGGCAGAGCGGCAACTTTGTAAATGCGGTGCTGGTTTTTGAGTGCGGTGTTGAGATTCATGAAGGCGTCTCAGTTCTTGATTTCGACGCCCCCGAAGATGACCGCGCCTGTGAGGATCAATACCTTGCGGCGAGGGTCGCTGAGGTCCACGGTGCGGCTGACCCGAGTCTTGTCAGAGATGCCGCCGAAAATCGGCGTCCCGCGAAACGCCACTTGCCAAGATTCCGGCAGGCGCAGTTCGACGCCGCCGAAGATGGCGTTGATTTCCAGCGTGGCTTCATCGGCCTGCATACTTGCGTCGGTCAAATCGATTTCCACGCCACCAAAGACGGCGTTGATTAGTCCGCCTTGAAAATCCTGGCTGGTTACCCTCCGCTCGATACCGCCAAAAATGGCTGACTCGTTGAGTGTTGTACGTGGATCGCCTCCACCGGGAGGCGAGGAAGGTCTCCTTCGTGCCTCGAATGCGCCCCACATCAACATAAGGCCGACGGCGATCAACAGAACGGGCCAGATGTCGTTCCAGCGAAAGTGGCCGATGCCCAGTTCATTGAGTTGAAAGAGCACCCCGCCCGTGATCAGCAATATCCCCCAGATGCGATGCTCGCGCCGCATGACGTTGGGGATGCCCGCGCAAACCAGAAGCAGGGGCCAGAAGCGCCAAAGCCGGTACACAGAAATGATGCCCATGTGGTCGAGGAGCAGGGCGATTCCGCCCAGGACCAGGAACGCGCCCCAGAAGAGACCGCTTGTGCCTCGGCGGCCGATATGTATTCCGACCACGATCGGGCCGCGCCGCTTTCCCGATTTTTCGTCAGCCGCATTCACGCCATCGCGAATCTCGCTATGGATTTGATCGCGGAGATCATCGCTGAATTTTTTCGCATCGAATTTGTTTTCGTCGCTCACAAACTCCTCCTGTAGTCCTTAAGCTGCCCTTCGTGCTTCTTCTTACTCATCAACGTTCACCAGTTGCGGAAGAGCTCGTATCGGCTCGATGCGATGCGGAAGGACCCCGGAACACATCTCGCAATAGCACTGCTCCGACGAGGATCAGAATCAGCGGCCAGAATGATACCAAGATCTGCAGGAAACCCGAGATAAACCCGTCCTGATCGAAGGCGTAGGCCTGCAAAGCGTGCAATCCTGCGAGGCCGAGCGCGGGGAGGACTCCGAGGCCTTCGTGCGCCGACATGCCGGCGAAGTGGCTCACGGAAGCTGCTACCCCATCCAGGTTGGCAAAAAGAACCGCGAGGCCGAGTGCGAGGACGCTTGCTCCTGCAATCGACTTCAGGCTCTGAGAAGATGCTTGCTGCGACGCCATGCTAGCCTCCTGAGGGGCCTTTTCCTTGCCCCAAAGCGAGAATAGGGGCCCTTCCAGAGGAGTGCATCTAAGATTCGGCCAAAACGAGCAATTTACCGGCGAATAGTGGCTAGGAGAGGGGCAATAGCGGCCCAATTCCTCTGGTCCAAGCCGGGCGAATAAGAGCGCTTGCAAAATACGGTGAATAACAATAGCGTAGGCGGCACGCGTTGGGACATCCCCCTGCAAACTCTCGTCCCCGAGTTGCGAGGAGATACGGAATGACCGCATCTATGGGCAGAAGTGTCAGCAAAAGTGCCGAGCCGGCGGCCGAGAACTAGAGTTTCAACGAAGAGGACTGGGCGATTCGCCCATTGCGCAAGAAATGTTCAAGACCATGCAGTATTACTGGAACGCAGCTCGGGGTTATCGATTCAACCCGTGGAAGAGCCCCTACATCCGTTGGCGCTTTGAGACGTTCCTCGGGAAAGAAGCCGCCAATTTGACCGCCAGCAAGTTTTTTCACCTCGCCTGGAAGTACCGCGACCACATGGAACGGTTTGTGGATTGGGCCGCGGAAAGACAGCGCTTCCAGCGCCGCCGCCACGCCTGAATCTCGAAAGCATCTCCCGCAACAAATTTGGATGACTCGCGCGGTCCCCTCCGCCCGGAGGTATAATACCGTTTGAGAGGAGGATGTATGGAAGAATTAAAGATCCTCCAGAAGACAGAGCAATTGCACGAAGCCCGTTGGTGGGAAGCGGAGCCCGAAGGACGGGTTCATTGTTATCTTTGCCCTCGCCACTGTCACATCCATCCCGGCCAAGCAGGATTCTGTTTCATCCGCGTCAATCAAGACGGAAAACTTTATAGCCTGGGATACGGCGCGCCCGCAGCTTTGCAAGTGGATCCTATCGAAAAGAAGCCGCTGAATCATTTTCTGCCGGGCACGCGCGTGTTTAGCATGGGCACGGCGGGCTGCAACATGGGCTGCTTCTTCTGCCAAAACTGGGACATTTCAAAATCGCGGTCCGATCAGGTGAGTTCGCAGCATGTTCCGCCGGAAGACGTGCCACTGCTCGCCCTGAAATATGGTTGCGAGTCCATCGCGTTCACCTACAACGAACCGACCATCTGGGGCGAATACGTCATCGACATCTGCAAAGAGGCCAGGAAAGTCGGCCTGAAAACCGTGATGGTCACCAACGGCTACATCACCTACGAGGCTTTCCACGACATTTACGATCACATCGACGCGGCCAACGTGGACCTCAAGGCCTTCACCGAGAATTTCTACGGGAAGATTACCCTGACGCATCTTCAGCCGGTGCTGGAGACGCTGGCATGGCTGAAGAACGAAACGCCGGTCTGGTTCGAGATCACCAACCTGATGATTCCGACACTGAATGACGATCCGGCGGAAACGCGGAAGCTTGCCGAATGGATTCTGACTCATCTGGGGCCGGACGTGCCGCTGCATTTCACCGCGTTTCACCCGGACTTCAAGCTGCAGGATAAGCCGCGCACGCCGCCGAAGACGCTCGATCGTGCCAGGCAGATCGCCCTCGAAGTGGGCCTGCGGTACGTCTATGAAGGAAATATCCATAGCGATGGCGCGAACACCTATTGTCCGAAGTGCGAGGAACTGCTCGTGCGCCGCTCCTGGCACGATGTTCTGGAGAATCGCATTAAGAATGGCGCTTGCCCGAAATGCGGACTCACTATTCCCGGTGTTTGGGCGAATGATGCAAGAGGGAAGCACTGGCCAAGGCAAAGTGTGGCAGCGGCCACGAAGGCCTACGGCCACCTGAATCTGTAATCCCTGCTTATCACCACCGAAGAAATGGATGGAAACCCGGACGCCTGCTAATCCGCGAGATGTCCTTCGTCTGGTTGGCTGAGGTCGAGAAGCTGCAGCGCGCTCTCAAAGAGATGGTCGATTTCCTTTTCACTCACTTCGCGTGGAGCGAGCAGTTGCTTCAGGTCGAAGTCCGGGAAGCCGCGGTTGGTGACACGGGCTGGCAAGAGTTCCCGCAAGCGGCGGGAATCGATGGATCCCAGCTCGCGGATTTCTTCGAAGACCACGCGCTGCAGCGGGTCTTCAAACACACCGGGATCGAGCAACTTGCAAATCTCCACGCGCGTCCCGCTCTTGATCAGCACCGAGCAGAGAAAGCGCAGCGTGTTTTTCTCCAGTTGAAATCTGCCTTCCATTTCTTTCCCAGGCCTTCGCAGGCTATTTACAATAGATGAGATGATAGTGGCTTGGACGAGGTTGCGTTCGGGAGAGAACGAATGGCGGAAATACACCGGGTCGTCATTCTCGGCGGCGGATTCGGCGGACTGGCGGCCGCGCAAAAGCTGAAGCGCGCTCCGGTCGAAGTCACTCTGATTGACCGGCGAAATTTTCACCTGTTTCAACCACTGCTCTACCAGGTGGCTACCGGCTCGCTGTCGCCCGGAGAAATTGCGGCCCCATTGCGAGGAGTGCTGAGCCGTCAGAAAAACACACGAGTGCTTCTGGGCGAGGCGGTGGACGTCGATCCACAAGCAAAACGCGTCATTTTGCGCGACGGCGCTTCCTTCGAATACGACTCCCTGATTGTGGCCACGGGAACGCAGACCTCTTACTACGGCAATGACTCCTGGCGGGAGTGGGCGCCGAGCCTGAAGTCCGTCGAAGAAGCCACCGCGATCCGCCACAAGATTCTCTACGCATTCGAGCGCGCCGAGCGCGCCGCCACACCGGAAGAAGCGCGCGCCTGGCTTACGTTCGTCATTGTTGGCGCCGGCGCCACGGGACTCGAGCTCTCCGGAGCGCTTGCGGAAATCGCTCGCGAGACGCTGCGGCACGATTTTCGAAAGATCGACCCGCAGAAGGCACGCATCATTTTGATGGAAGGAGCCGCAAGAGTTCTGGGCCCTTTTCCCGAGGATCTGTCGGCCAAAGCGGAGAAATTAGTCACGCGCCTCGGCGTGGAAGTGATCAAAGGCGTGATGGTGACGAACATCGACGCGGTGGGGGTAACATTCAAGCATGGGGACTCGAGTGAGATGCTGGCCGCGAAGACGGTGCTCTGGGCCGGCGGCGTCATGGCTACTCCCTTTGGCAGGAAACTTGCCGAGCGCACAAAGTCGGAATCGGATCGCAGCGGCCGCATCAAGGTGAATCGTGAGCTGACCGTCCCCAATTTTTCGAATATTTTCATCATTGGCGATCTTGCTCATGCTGTCGATGAGAAGGGAACGCCGCTGCCCGGCGTTGCGCAAGTCGCGATGCAAGGCGGAGTGTACGCCGCCAAAGTCATCTGTGCCCGATTGGAAGGCAAGAAAGAGCTGCCGCCATTTCGGTATTTCAATAAGGGCGAGATGGCCGTGATCGGCCGCGCGGCGGCGGTGGCAAACATTTTTGGCATCCACGTCTCCGGGCTGCTCGCCTGGCTGATGTGGCTCTTCATCCACCTGATTTACATCGTGGAGTTTCAGAGCCGCATCCTCGTTTTCGTTCAGTGGGGATTCGAATATTTGACCTTCAGCCGCGGCGCGCGCCTGATCACCGGCGAAGACGGCACAGATTCCGTCGGCCAGGCAGGCGCGACGGAACAAAAAAAGTAACGGCAACTAGCGCGCGATCCTGCTTAGCGCCCCAGGAACTTTTCGATCTTTTCGGCGTCCGGCTCCGCGAGATCCAGATATTTTCGCGCGTTCTTAAGGTTATGTGCCTGGAGCGCTTCTTGCGCCTTGGCCAGATACGTACGCATCCGCGACTGCGCGGCAACGATGTCTCCTCGCAATTGCAGACCTTGTGCGTTTTGTTGCCGCTGCAGAGTGTCGAGGCTTGCGCCGATCGCCGTTTCGCGACTGGAAAGCTGGTCAGCTTGATGGTCAAGTTCCGCCAGTTGATCTTCTTCCGACGCCGCGGACGGCGCGCCCGCGCTCGTATCGTCTTGTTGTTGATCAGTCGGCAATGCGGTTTGGGCCTGAGTATTTGCAGATTTCTTCGAGGCCGGCGCTGGTTGGACTGGCTCGCTTGTCGCCGCGGGCGAATTGGATGTGGAACCTGATGCCGCTGGAGACGCGGCCCCGCTAGAATCCGGCGAAGGAGCGGGGGCGACCACTTCGACGCTGCCCGTGTTTGCCGTGGCCGGCTGGGGCAAGGAGTCTTTCGATGAGGCGGAGCTTCCATTCTTTGCCCTGGTTTTTAGCCAGTGAGGCGCGGAGATTCCGGCTGCCACAAGAACCAGGAGTACGATCAGCGCTCCCAGTCCGATATACAGCCCGCGATACTTGTGAGCGTTGAGATGTCCTACAGATACCGGCGCATCATGCGGCGCCGGCGCCGATTCAGGAGAAACTCCCGAACCAGGCGCTTCGGTCAGAAGAACCGTCGGCTCCTTGGGACGCGTCGCTCCCGCTCCAGAAATTGATTGCGCCGCGGAGAGAGCCTGGGTGGCCCCACGCGCGACTCCCTTGATCCCAGCGACGATTTGCACTGCTTCCAAAAACGCATCCGCGGACTGAAAGCGCTGCGCGGGATCTTTTTCCATGGCTTTCAATATGATTCTGCTCACCGCCTCCGGCAGCTCCGGACGGAGTTCAATCGGCGGCTTCGGCAATTCCCGCAGGTGCGCCTGCAGGATGGAGAAGTGGCTGTCAGCCTGGAATGGTCTTTGACCCGTGACCATCTCGTAGAGCGACACTCCGAGCGAGTACAAGTCCGAGCGTGCGTCGACGGGCGCGCATTTCACTTGTTCCGGCGACATGTAGCTGAGGGAACCGAGCGTCGTGCCCGTCACCGTCAGTCCCATATCGGCGCCGGAACGCGCGATGCCGAAATCCATCAGCTTGATGACTGCCTCCGGTGTCAACATCATGTTCGCAGGCTTGATGTCGCGGTGGATGATTTGTTGCTTGTGCGCGTAGCTCAGCGCGGCGAGCACTTGACCGATGTAGTTGAGCGCTTCACCAAGAGGGACTGCACCTTGCCCCACGCGGGCGCTCAGCGTCTGGCCTTCGACGTACTCCATGATCATGACCAACTGGTTGTCTATGGTGAGCGCCGTCCGCAGCGCGGCGATGTTCGGATGACTCAGGCTCGCCAGCACCTTGATTTCCCGCAAGAAGCGGTCGGCCAGATCTTTCTGATCCACCAGGTTCGGCAGAAGGACTTTCATGGCTTCGATGCGGTCCGATAAAACGTTCCGCACTTTGTAAACCTTGCCCATGCCGCCGACGCCGAGCACTCCCAGAATTTCGTAGTCGCCTTTTCGCGTGCCGATGATGTCTTCGCTCATTTCACCACTCCCGGAGGGACTTTCGATGGCTTAGGATACTGCATGTCGCGTTCTGGCAATACAAAAAGTCCCCGCTTCGGCGGGCTTAGGCCAAGTCTTCGATTGCTTCCTATCAGGATGGCCGCGAAGTTGCGCTTTCCGTTGAGAACGAAATCGCACGCCAGCAGAATTGCCGTCCCCGCCGCGGCAATTTCTTTTCTTCAACTGAATACTGAGCACTGACAACTGATCACACGCTCCCTATCTGCATTTGAAGGATGACGGTTTGGTTCGGATGGGGCTTGTAGCCTGGCCAAAGCCAGCAAGCAGTTGCGGATGGTGCCGGGGGCCAGAATCGAACTGGCTACGCCCGCCTTTTCAGGGCGGCGCTCTACCAATGAGCTACCCCGGCATATTCGAACTTTTCAATTTTAGAGACGATGGCGAGCGGTGTCAATTCGGCTCGCAACGGGCCAGCCTGCCCTATTTGTCCGTATTGAAGATGTCGGCGACGACCTTCCACTGCTTATCCGGTTGCCTCTTCCAGACGACGACATACTTGCCGATCGTGGTTGTGAGGGTTCCGTTAGCATCGTTGTCTTTCAGCTCAAAGGTCCCGATGTCGTAAGCCAGGTCGCCGGACTTTGCTACTTCGATCTTGGTGGGAGCGAAGCTGAGCGAGAATCCAGGCATCGACATCAAGCCCGCCCACAACTTCTGAATCTGCTCCTTGCCCGTCGCGATCGGAGCATTGAACGGAAACGCGGATGCGTCTTCTGCATAGTACGAAACGGTCTTGCCAGCATCCTTACTCTGCGCCGCGGCCGACCATTCCTTGTCCAGTTTGCGAATGGCCTGTTCGTCGGCGCTTCCTGCTGACTTCTGAGCGAAGGAAACTCCCATTCCAGCAAGCACTAGCAGGGCCAACAGTCCGAACTTCATCCTCGAATTCATTTGCGGCTCCTCCACTCTTTGAATACACGCATGGTCGCTTCTGTGGCGCAGATTTTAGCACACGGGCCGAAGAAGGTCCCTCAGCGCGAGGAATCGTCGAATTCTTTCATCCAGCTGCGGTTTTTGAGGACTTCGCGCGGCTTGGTGCCCTCGGGCGGACCGACGATGCCGTCTTTTTCCATAAGGTCGATCAGGCGTGCGGCGCGGCCGTAACCGATTCGCAAGCGCCGCTGCAACGTGGAAGTGGACGCGCGGCCGGCGTCGCAGACCACGCGAATCGCGTCCTGGTAGAGATCGTCGTCGACGTCTTCGCCGCCTACGGCATCGCCATCGGACGCACCTTCTGTCTTGCCGTTTTCATCTTTTGGCGCCGCCAGCAGTTCTTCTTGATATTTGGCCTGGGCTTGCTCACGCCAGAAGTCGCACACGGCCGTGATCTCATCCTCACTCACCAGCGGGCCGTGAATGCGATGCAGCCGTGCCGAACCCGCCGGCAGATACAGCATGTCGCCTTTTCCAAGCAGCGACTCCGAACCGTTCGAATCGAGAATGGTGCGCGAGTCCACCTTGCTGGCCACCCGGAACGAAATGCGGGCAGGGAAGTTCGCTTTGATCAAACCGGTAATCACGTCCACGGAGGGCCGCTGCGTCGCGAGGATCAAATGAATGCCCACCGCGCGCGCCATCTGCGCCAGCCGCGTGATGGACTCTTCCACATTGTTGGTGTCCACCATCATCAGGTCGGCCAACTCGTCGATCACGATGATCAGGTAGGGAAGCGGCTTGTGCTCCGTCTCTTCGAGATTGTCGAAGAGCGAGAGGGATTGCTCCTTCTTGAACGTGCGATTGTACTGGTCGATGTTGCGAACGCCGCGCTGCGCCAGCAACTTCAAGCGGTTCTCCATTTCGCGCGTGGCATTCCGCAGCACGTTGGAGGCGATCTTCGGATCGTTCACCACCGGCGCGATTAAGTGGGGAATGTTTTCATAAAGATTGAGTTCCAGGCGCTTGGGGTCAACCAGCACCAGCTTCACTTCCTCGGGACTCGCTTTATAGAGAATCGACATCAGCAGCGAGTTGATGAACACGCTCTTGCCGGTGCCGGTCGAGCCGGCGATCAGCAAATGCGGCATGGCCGCGAGGTCCGTCACGCGAATCCGTCCGTGCAAATCCCGTCCCATTGCCAGCGTCAACTTGCTCGGGGAATTGCTGAATTCCGGCGCCTCGATAATGTCCCGCAGCGCGATCGTCTGCCGCTTGTCGTTCGGAACTTCGATGCCAATCGTTGATTTACCCGGGATGCGCTCGATCAAAATCGATTCCGCCTGCAGCGCCAAACACAGGTCTTCGGTAAGGCCGGTAATCCGGCTGTACTTGATGCCCGCTTCCGGTTTGAATTCGAATGTCGTAACCACCGGTCCGGGATTGATTTGCGTCACGCGCCCTT